>JBILFA010000023.1:0-35659 GCA_044351795.1 Bdellovibrionota bacterium
ATGCCGAAAGTGGTGGGGCTCCCTAAGGCTCTGGACATCATCCTTGCGGGAAAGGCCTTGAGAGCACAACAAGCACTCAAGAGCGGATTGGTGGACGAGATAGTACCGGAACAGAAGCTGTACGAGTCGGCCCAAGCGATAGCGCGCGGAGAACGTCGCCCCCAACGTAGAAAGCGTACTTTGCTCGACACAGTTCTCAGTAACAATCCGCTCGGACGAGCGTTCGTCAAATCGCAAGCATCCCGAGCGCTCCTCAAGCAAACCAAGGGATTCTATCCCGCACCGCCTCGAGCCCTTGCGCTCACGGCAGATGGCCTCGGTCGCTCTCGCAGTGACGCTCTTCAGATCGAGGCCAAGGCACTCGGGGAGTTAATAGTGACGCCCGAAAGTAAGTCCTTAGTGAACCTCTTCTTTCTGACCGAAGCGGCCAAGGGGCTGGGAAAATCTGCACGTAAGGCGATCGAAGGAGTAGACGCCCTCGTCGTTGGTGCAGGGATCATGGGAGCCGGTATCGCGTCCTCGCTCGCCAAGTGCTCCCACCGCGTTATCGTCAAAGACACCTCGGATGCTGCGTTACAGCGGGGGCGCGATCACGTCAAGAAGGAGCTTTCAAAGCTACGATACCTCTCCTCACTCGAGCGTGGCGCGGTTGCTACAAGGATCGACTGGCTCCAATTCCCGAGCTCTACCATGGCTCGCACAGGGATAGTCATCGAGGCAGTTTTCGAGGACATGGACCTCAAGAAAGGGATCTTCCGAGATATCGCTCCACGGGTGAGCCCCGACTGTATCCTCGCTACCAACACCTCATCCCTCTCGGTAAGCGAGATGGCGGGCGCTATCGAACGTCCCGAGCGATTTATCGGGATGCACTTCTTCAACCCTGTCGAGAAGATGCCGCTCGTTGAGATTATACGCGGTGCACACACGAGCGACGAAACCGTTGCCAAGGTAGCCGCTCTCTCGACCGAGCTTGGAAAGTTTCCGATCGTAGTACGCGATGTTCCGGGATTTCTCATCAACCGGACCCTCATCCCCTACCTGAACGAAGCCACCTTCCTCCTTCAGGAGGGATACTCCGTGGAAGAGATCGACAGAGCAGCGCTCGACTTCGGTATGCCGATGGGTCCGATCCGCTTGCTCGACGAGGTGGGGCTCGATGTGGCCGCGCACGTGTCGAAGGTGATGGTGAACGGCTACGGGGAGCGCATGGCTGCTCCCAATTTCGCCGAGAAGTTGCTCGCCATTGGCCGCAAGGGCCGCAAATCATCGGGCGGTTTTTACGACTACAAGGGCAAAGAGAACACCCCCTGGAGTGGGCTCCAAGCCGCTCTTGATCTTCCGAGCGATCCGACCGCAAAGGTATCGAAGGGTGAGATTACGGAACGGTTGGTCTACCACCTCGTCAACGAAGCGATGAAGTGCCTCAACGAAGGGGTAGCTGGTGACGATCGCGACCTCGCCAAGAAACAGATCGACCTCGGAACGGTGATGGGGATCGGCTTCCCGCCGTTTCGCGGTGGAGTCCTGTATTACGCCGAGAGAGTGGGCTTGGATAAGATCCGCGAGAAACTCACACAATTCGAGAGCCTATACGGGATCAGATATTCACCGTTTGGAAATTGAAGAGGGGTCCGTCAGTGCCGAGGCGCTCAACCCATTCCCTTCCCCTCGCTGCCTTCGTTGTCCTCTTTGTGACCACACAACGATATGGCAGCCGATTCGATTGGATAGGAATAGCCACAGCGAGAGCGGGGAGATAGGAAGAGAGGGGAAAATCTAATTCCGGCGCCGATTGCCTGCGCCAGCTAGATGAACTATGTGAGGGCTGCGGTGGTCCTTTTGTTTAACCTCAAGCCGCCTGTTTGCGCGTCCCGATCTTCCAACGGTTGTAGTAAAAATCGAGAGCTCCTGGATACACCTGATCGACTTTGTCGATGATCATCCCGAGGACACATTGACGTTCTTCGTCGAGGAGGTGCGGATTGGGGAGCTGTGCGATGATACTAAAAGCTATCTCCTTCTCGTGAACGAGATAGCGCGCTGCTTGAGAGAACTTGGCTGCGATGTCGATGACGCTGAAGACGACGTTGTGCTCGATAGCTATATGAAAGCCGATACCCAACTCTCGCAGAACCTGATGAACGATAGGAGCTGAGATCTCTCCAGGATAATTGGCGATACCGAAACACCAGCCATCTATCTCAATCCCAAAAACCTCATCGTAACGATCCTTGACTGGGAACATATTTCAAACCTGTTTTAAGCGGCAAGCGTCAACAGCTCAGATGGATCAATCGGGATGCTTACCTGGCCTTGAAAGCGCATAGACACACTTCGAGGATACGCGAGAGGTTGCTTCTGATTATTTTCGGCCGCGTCCCTCATATTTTGAGCATCTACTCGGACCACTACATATGGCAACGCCATGTGCATAACCGACGCAACTGCTTCTCGAATGCCTGGAAGCATTGAATCCGGTGGGCGATTGAGCTGCTCCAACGCCGGGCACGCCCCAGCCAAATCACGAACCAGCTTCATGGACTCTTCCTGTCTAATCGTAGGAACTGTGCCCTGACGTACAAGGGGAAGCCCTGTTGCGGCCTCCACATAGTCGTATACCGAGACACGCTCCATCTCCGGCGCTGTTCTGAGCTCCGAGGAGAGATCCGGGTCCAGAGCCGTCTGAATACCGTTTTCCTTAGGCTTATCTTCTGCAAATGCCCGATCCGCAGAACCAAGTGCCTGTCCCACCTTAGGGGTCGCACCATCCTGCATTATCAACATCCCCGATGCGAACGCGGCACTGGTAAGCATTGAATGCGAAGATTCCGCCACCTCACCTTCGCCTCGAGTTTCGCCAGCGCCATCGACTCCATCATCTGCAGCACGCGATGCACGACGAGCTCCGCCGGTTACGGAAATGGAACCGAATTTCTGGGAATAAAGAGGCTCGAACTCGTTGTCGAGTAGCTGCTGCGCGGCAGTCTTAGCCGGCAAGCGTCCGGCCTGGAACTGCTTTAGTACCGCTTGCTCAAGCTGCTCGGCACTATGCTCTGCCGCTCTTCCACGATCATTATGTCTTTGAGCTTTATCAACCATATAGCGTTACTGTATCTTTAGAGCCTCATCTAATCAAACACTTCAAACGCCATCGTGTCCTGCTTTTAGCAGGGCGGCGAAACAGGCTCCGTAGTAGGACGGCATCCTTTCCACCATTCCTCCGAGTTATGGAAGTGATGATACGAACCGTGACGTAACGATCCTGACTTTTATCGACTCGAGCGCCCCAATCTTGCAAGATATCAGTATTCCAAGTATCTTCGCCATGTTAACGGGGTGTAGCTCAGCACGGCTAGAGCGCACGGTTCGGGACCGTGAGGTCGAAGGTTCAAATCCTTTCACCCCGATTTCTCCTCATTCTGCACGCTGCCTCCGTATGCTAACCTCCCCCTGTGTTTAGTCCTGGAGGTTATACGTGAAGATCCTCAAATTTGGCGGTTCATCCCTGGCCACCCCTGAACTGATTCAAAACGTGATCGGAATCGCCAGCGATCCACAGCGCTATCAGCCCGGAGAGGTACGTGCGGTGGTCGTTTCTGCCTTTCAGGGAGTGACCGACAACCTCATCTCCCTCGCTCATTCGGCGGCTCTCGATGGCCAATCTCACCTCCCCACGCTGCGAGAACTCGAGCAGCGCCACATCTCAGCGATCCAACACCTGGTCCCCGTAACCTCGCGTAGTGGAGCGCTGGCGACGGTAAAGGTTCTTGTCAACGAACTCGAAGACGTTCTTCAGGGCGTAGCTCTCGTGGGCGAGTGCAGTGCGCGCGTGATGGACTTCATCATGGCGTTCGGAGAACGGCTCTCAGCCTTCATCGTGTCACAAGCATGGATCGCGGCAGGCCACGACGTCGAGATGCTCGACACGCGATCGGTTATCATCACCACGGAAGCATTCGGCAACGCCCGTCCTATCCGCCCTCGCACCGACCGCACTATTCAGGAGTATTTCGCTGCTCACCCTAAACTGCAGATCGCCACCGGGTTTATAGGGTGCACGCCGAACGATGCAACCGTTACCCTCGGCCGAGGCGGATCGGATTTCACCGCCTCTATCTTAGGGGCAGCGCTGGGAGCGAACGAGATCGAGATCTGGACCGATGTGGACGGGATGCTCACAGCCGACCCTCGCCGAGTTCCCAAGGCTTTTCCTATGCCCGAAGTCACCTTCGAAGAGGCGATGGAGCTGTGTCATTTCGGGGCGAAGGTGATCTATCCGCCGACGATTCAGCCGGCGATAGATGCTCACATCCCACTCGTAATAAAAAACACCAAGAACCCCCAAGCTCTCGGGACTCGGATCGTAGAGGCAGCCACCCGTCATCCCTACCCCATAACCGGCATCTCCTCGATCAGCTCGATAGCCTTGGCTCGTATTCAGGGAACCGGAATGGTCGGCGTCGCAGGCATCGCCATGCGATTCTTCCGCGCTCTAGCCAAGCACAACATCAACGTCATTCTCATTACACAGGCATCGTCTGAGCACACTATCTGCTGCGCTATCGACCCGTCCGGCATCGACGCCGCTCGGCGCGCCGTGGACGAGGAGTTCGATCTCGAGATCAAGGCAGGTTTGATAGAACCCCTCTTCGTCGAAGAGGATTTGGCGATCATCTCGGTGGTCGGAGAGCGCATGCGCCACACTCCTGGTATGTCGGGGCGCGTGTTCACCGCGCTAGGAGCCAACGGTGTCAACATCGTAGCGATCGCCCAAGGCTCATCCGAGCTTAATATCTCTGCGGTAATTCCGAACAAAGACGAATCGAAGGCGCTCAATGCGCTCCACGACGAGTTTTTCTTGAGCCGAAGTAAGACCCTCAATCTCTGGATGGTCGGTGCCGGGTTGATAGGCTCAACGCTCCTTAAGCAGCTACACGAGCAACGAGAAAATCTGCCGGAAACGCTCGGCCTCGATCTGCAACTACGAGGTCTCGCCAACAGCCGTACCATGCTCCTGACTGCCGTGGACGCAGCTCCGATCGATTTTTCAGACCACGCTCTCAGCAACGGTGAGCCGTTCGTTATCGATCAGTTCGTGTCGCACCTCATCTCCGCAAATCTTTCCAACTGCATCTTCGTCGACTGCACAGCGAGTGACGAGGTACCCCGCATGTACCCGCGCCTGCTCGAGCGTAGTATCGCGGTCGTCACGCCAAACAAACGCGGCATCTCGGCTGATATGCAGCTCTACTCCACGCTCAAAAGCGCGGCTCACAAACGGCGCACCCCTTTCCTTCACGAAACGTGCGTCGGCGCCGCACTTCCCGTGCTGAATACGCTGGCAGATCTCGTGAGAAGCGGTGATCAAGTGGTGCAGATCGAGGCTGTGCTCTCAGGCACTTTGAGCTTTATCTTCAACTCAATGGCCGAGGGAGTCCCCTTCAGCACAGCGGTACTGGAAGCGAAGGCGCGTGGATATACAGAGCCCGATCCACGTGACGATCTCTCGGGAATGGATGTAGCCCGCAAGGCCCTCATCCTTGCGCGAGAAGCGGGGCTCGCTATCGAGCTCGATCAAATAACGCGCCACCCCCTGCTGCCTGAGGAAGCGCTCGCGTGGCCGCTTGATGAGTTTCTGGCGAAGCTACCATCGCTCGATCGTCACTTCGAATCCCTGGTGCAGGATGCTCGCAAACGCGATGGACGGCTCGCCTGTGGAGCGATGATCGACTGTGCGCACGGAACCGCCGAGGTCGGGCTGCGCACCGTGTCGCTCGAGCATCCATTCGCTTCGCTCAAGGGAAGCGACAACCTCGTTGCATTCTCCACTCGCCGCTACTCCTCTCAGCCACTGGTCGTCAAAGGCCCCGGCGCGGGTGCCGAGGTTACTGCAGCGGGAGTTTTCGCCGACATTATCCGAATTGCGCGCTAGGAGAGACTACGGGCCCTACTAGAAAAGTTGTTCTCTTACTCTCCTCACTTCGGTCGTTCCCATCGCGTTTTGATTAAATAACGCAGAGGCGCGGAAGACGCGGAGGACGCAGCCGGAGTATCGGTCATGTCGCGTGCATCTGCACGAATCAGTGGCTCTCGTGCACCAGCCTCCTTGCATATCCCAGCAATGTCTATCCTGCGTTCTCAGCGTTTTCCGCGCCTCTGCGTTATTCAACCGGAAGGTTCGGATCTCGAGGGACTTTGTTGTTTAGCGAGCATAGCATAGCTAGCATGCTGTAGAGCACAAGGGCGTCGACGGGACTTACGGTGCCACGCTCTAGCAATCCCCTTGCCCAAAGGCCGGATATGCAGGCGTAATAGCGCCATAAGGATTACCACACCGTGCCATACCTACATACTTTCATACTCTCATTCTTTGCGCTGCTCGCTCCACTTGCTATCCTACACGCTCAAGAGGCGGCTCCAACTGCGGCGCCTCCGATTGTCCTCCCGGACAACGATCTGCGCTCTCCTCGACAAACGGTGGCAACGCTGCTCTCTGCGATGGATCCCTCCGATGGGGAGCTCGAGATTTCGCGCGCTATTAAGACCCTCGACACCTCAGAGATCCCTGAATTAGTTCAACGGGAGCGCTCTGAGGAGGTAGCTATCAAACTCTACGCGGTCCTCTCGTCAGTCGGATTCACCCCTGCAAAAGCTCCATACTCGTCATCAGAAAGCGCTCTGCAGATAACTGAGGTGGCTGGCTATGGCATTTATCTCGAGCGTAACGGCCCGAACTGGCAGTTCAGCAAGGTCACGGTTGCGGACATTTCATCGATCTTCCGTGAGGTCGAGCCGACACTTTCAAAGCGCCAGATGCGTGCGCTGGGCGAGATGAGTCGTACCTGGGTCACTCTTCGGACCTACATTCCCGAGAGCCTCAAGAAAACCACATTCCTGATCGAGGACTGGCAGTGGCTTGCAGGGGCTTTCGCTGTAATCATCCTCGGAGGATTGCAGATCCTCGCTGTGAGGATGATGCGATTCTTTATCGTAAGGCTCGCGCCGCGTGGCTTTGGCGTCACGAACTCCTACGACGTAAAGGCGCTGAGCCGCCCGACATTCATCGTAATCTTCACCATCGCCCTTCAGATCTTGGTCTCAACCCTCGGGCTTGAGGTTGATTTTTATACGAGCGCAGTAGCGTGGATATCGACCGTACGCATCATTGCCCTTTCGGTCTTAGGTATATACCTGGTCGAATCGATCGGCGATCGCCTGCTACCTCTCGCCGCAAACGCAGCTCCTTCGTTCAATACAATCCTCTACCCGCTCGTGCAGAAAGCGTTGTGGGTACTCGTCATAGTCGCGGCAATCGTCCGAATACTCACGGTTCACGGCATCGACGTGTCCGGGCTCGTCGCTGGACTGGGGCTTGGGGGTTTGGCCTTCGCACTGGCCGCCAAGGATACGATCGAGAACATCTTCGGTTCGGTTGCTATCTTACTCGATCAACCCTTTCGAGTCGGAGACAATATATCGGTCGCCGGTGTTAGCGGGGTAGTAGAAGAGATCGGATTACGATCGACCCGCCTACGTACTCCGGACAACTCGCTTATTTCCCTCCCTAACTCAAAGGTGATTGCCGGGCACGTCGACAACCTAGGAGCTCGCCGTTATTGGCGCACACGGATAGTCATCAATGTAGCGTACGCGACCTCGCCCGCGGTCATCGAAGAGCTGTGTAAGGCGATTCGGGCCCTGCTCCTCTCGCATCCTCTGGTCAAACAAGATTCTCTCGCTGTGTTCCTGCATGAATTTAACGCCGCGAGCTTAGGCGTCCTCGTTCAATTCCATCTCGAAATTTCAGACTGGCTCGATGAACAGCGCCACAAACAAGAGATCTTCCTCGCCATCTTACAGGCCGTGGAGATGATGGGAGTGAATATCACCTCCCCGACTCGAGAGCTTCTGGGGAGCACGCCGCAGGCACAGACTGAAACAGGGCCGCCTCAACTGAGGAATGGTGTAGAATTGGCTCGAGAGATTAAGGTCGCCTGGAATCGGAAGCAGTAATCGTTTGCGTAACGGGCGATAGTTCTGTCGGCGCTCTCGTTATGTCCTTAACTAGCATTCTAGCGATAGGAATTCCTCCTCCTTATCCTTCTCATCATTCTACACCTGCACCGGTTTCCTCTTCATCATCAAGAAACTTCGGTATCGTTGATTGCCGTTTGCTTCCGAAGACTCAACCTGCCAAAAACAAAATGAATCGCCACTATCCGCTTTACCGTCGCCTTACGAAAAGAAGCGGAAGAGAATCAGGAAACCGGTGCAGGTGCAATGATGAGAAGGATAACGATTAGGAGGAGGAGGAGAAGCGCCTACTACGAACTCGTTTGGGACATAACAGTGGTCGCCTAGTACGCGACAGAGCGTCGCTCAAGCAGCTCTCGAAGCAGCAACGCTCGTTTAATGCGCCGATAATACTATCGGCTATTCCGGAACAACCACAAAGACCTGCGTTCGCGAAGCAGAAGGTTGTGAAGCGACTCTTCCGCCAGCCTCCGCTTTTCCGTCCTTGGGCACAAACACAACTTTCTTTATCGAATATTTCAGGAGGGACTCGTCCATGTTTGACTTCACGTGCACCATATCGTTGCCTCTTGTGCTACGAGCTGCCTCGGGCGTAACGCTCACATCGAAGCGCTCGGGTATCGTGATCGAGATCTGCGCTTGGCCGGTAGATATCGGCCCGGTCAGCCCGTCAGCGGCAAAGACAACGGGCACCTTTGAGACGGCACCTACAAAAACGAGAGGAGCGAGCAGTGCTTTTCGCATACTCGCTGCAGTATAGGAGCCGCAGGTTTCTTAAGAAAGTGATGTAGCTAAAGAAGGGCTGTGCTTCAGCATAGTCCAGACAGGTACGATCGAATTCGATCACCTACTTCGCTCTCGAAGCAGCAACCAAGGATCTCAATGCATCTTGTCTTTGAGCAGTATCAATGCACGTTGGGGTAGGATAGTGGTCACAACCGCCAGCAGTGAGTCGTATGCCTGTTCCAGTTCGAGCAGCTGGTGCTCATAATTGACATTCCACGTCTCGGGGAGATTCGTACGGCCAACGTCGTTGGTCATGAAGTGCAGCAGGATATCGAGTTGGTCGAGACAGGCCATGATATCTTCTGACTCCCTCGCGATCTCCGAGAGAGGTAGGTGCACCGGATAGTACATCTGCCTCTGAGCGAGCTCAGTAACAACCTGTTCGATGCTCTCGAAAAGCGTCCAATCGATCGTTTTATTTCCCATGCATGAGGAGTCGCCACGAAATTCAGGGACGTTGAGATCCTGGAGCTATTCCATTCAGCAGATCATGCAGCTCGGGGAAACACCTAAGACGTTCCAGCGGGGTGGGCCGTCCGGTCGCTCGCCATAGTTCACAAGTTCGTAACGCGCTGATTGTACATGCATTTTGTTTTCACTGCTGATGCCTACGCTGGCGTCTCACCGAGTCTATGCTACACTCCCATGATATGGAATCAGTTCGAGTATTTGCCCCAGCCACCGTCGCCAACGTAGGATCCGCGTTCGACGTCCTCGGCTTCGCGCTCGAATCCCCGGGAGACACCGTTACCGCTCGCATGAGTTCCGTCCCGGGTGTGCGCGTTATCGCGATAACGGGAGATAATGGTCAGCTTCCCCTCGAAGCGACTCAGAACACGGCAAGTGTCTCGTCTTTGGCTCTACTCCGTCACCTACAGACAAAGGATCCGGTTCGATATCGAGAGATAGGAATAGAACTCTCCGTGGCAAAGGGGCTCCCGATTGGGAGCGGTCTCGGATCGAGCTCCGCCAGCACCGTCGCTGCCGTCGTTGCTACCAACGCTCTACTTGGAGAGCCCTTGAGCCGTGCCGAGCTCCTCCCTTTTGCTATGGAGGGCGAACGCATAGCCTGCGGCGCGGCTCACGCTGACAACGTTGCACCTTCGCTGCTGGGCGGCTTCGTGTTGATACGAAGCTATGACCCGCTCGACATCGTTCCCCTTCCGTCACCTGAGAGCGCCTGGGCCACGGTTATCACTCCGTCGGTCGAGCTGCGTACTGCGGATGCCCGCAAGGTTCTCAAACGCACGGTGCCGCTTGGACACGCGATCGCGCAGTGGGGGAACGTGGCAGCGCTCGTGGCCGGCATCTTCCGTAACGACGTAGCCTTGATGGGCCGGGCTCTCGAAGACAAGATCATCGAGCCTGAACGTGCCCAGCTTATTCCCGGCTTTTCAGAGGCCAAGCAGGCGGCCCTCGATGCGGGAGCCGCTGGATGTACCATCTCGGGCTCAGGCCCCTCGATCTTCGCGCTCAGTACTTCACAGGAAGAGGCAACCCTCATTGCGGCGCGGATGATTCCGATCTTCGAAGCTATCAACCTGCCAGCTATGAGCCATATCTCGCGCATAAATCCACACGGCGCGCGCATTCTCGACGAGGAGTGAGCAGATGAAATTACGCAGTACCAACGACGATTCGCTCCGAGCTACATGGCGCGAGGCCGTCCTGAAAGGTCTCGCCCCCGATGGAGGACTCTACATTCCAACTGAGCTGCCGCACTTGACCGCTCACGATCTCGATGCAGCTAAAAGCCTTTCGTTTCCAGAGCTCGCGACAAAGCTAGCCAAACTTTTCCTCCAGGACGAGGTGCCCGATGAGGTCATCGAGCACCTTTGTAAGGATTCCTTCACCTTCGATGTTCCTCTGAAAAAGATCGAGGGAGCAACCTACATCCTAGAACTCTTTCACGGCCCTACGTGCGCCTTTAAAGACTTCGGCGCTCGATTCATGGCTCGTCTTTTCCGTTATTTCCTGAACTCAGAGGGTGAAAAACTTACCGTGCTCGTTGCGACATCCGGGGACACCGGCAGCGCGGTCGCAAACGCATTCTTCGACCCTAGTCCGAACGCTCCGATTAAGGTCACCATCCTGTTTCCACGCGGCAAGGTCAGCCTTGTGCAAGAGAAGCAGATGACGACCCTCGGCCACAATATTACAGCGTTCGAGGTAGAGGGAACATTCGATGACTGTCAACGACTCGTGAAACAGGCACTCGCGGACACAGAGGTGCAGGGTCAGAGACGCCTCACTTCAGCCAACTCAATCAACATAGCGCGCCTCCTGCCTCAAATGTTCTATTACGTGCATGCCGCTCTGCAGATTAGCGATCCCAAGGCCCCGGTTTTTTCAGTTCCGAGCGGTAACCTCGGAAATCTCACAGGCGGGATAATTGCGCATTTGATGGGGCTTCCTGTTACCCGTTTCATCGTCGCCTGCAATCGTAACGACGTATTCCCACAGTACCTATCGAGCGCTGCCTTCACACCCAGACCTTCGATCGAGACGCTCTCGAATGCGATGGACGTCGGTAATCCCAGTAACTTTGCGCGTATTCTTCCGATGTACGGCGCGTCTCTCGAAGAGATTCGCACCGATATATGTGGATATGGATTCTCAGATGCGGAGACGCTTGGAGCTATCGCGGCATGGTACGAGCGAACCGGGTACATTCTCGATCCGCACACTGCCGTTGGACTCCTCGGTTTGCAAAAGCTGCGAGCAACTCGTTCCACCAACTATGCCCCGGGGATTGTACTAGCGACTGCACACCCAGCTAAGTTCGGAGACGTGGTGAAAAGAGCCATCTCGGTTGAACCCGAGATGCCCCCTCAGCTCCAAGAGTCGCTGAACAAACCAGGCCGCAAGATCGCTCTAGACAACTGCTACGAGAAGCTCAAAGCACACCTTACCGCAAGCGATCTGTAGCATCAGCACGAGCGTAGCAATTGATGCTTGTGAATGAAAACCGTTCAGGTCGTCGCCCTAGTCGAGCGACCACACCCCTTCTGTTCTTCCGTGATTGGTCTCACGGTCATAGGCTTCGTCGAGAGAGCGCATCTCTCGAACAACCCTGTGTGCGATCCGATTAGCTTGGGCGGGAGAGAGACCCCCGCTCCTGCGATCCGCACGGAGAATTCGGTCGCGAATCTCGGGCGCTATGCGTCGAACATGCTCCAGATGATTATACTCGTGTCGCTCCAACCGCCTTGCGAAATCTAACCACTTCGCAGCGACCTCCTGCGACTCTTCCCCCTCAGGAACGTATCGAGGCAGGAGCATCGTTGCCCTACACGAAAGTGAGATTGAATCCGCATCGACGTCACCTTTCGCGCCCTGCTTCCAGCGCCATTCGACCGTCCATTCAGTGGCCGCGAAGCGCGGATTACCGGCACCGTCACGAGGTCCGCTGCGTAGCATGGATCGTCGGATCTCTTCGGAGGAAACACCTTGAACGAGATACTCACGACGGTCGATCGAAACATCACAGAGGTCACGCTGAGGAGTATGCACTCCCACATGCGGCACCAACGACCACAAGAGAGCTGAAACCGCTAAAACTCTCACACTCCACCAATACTATTGAATGATGAACTCGGTGAAGAACACTCCTACAACAGGGGGCTCTTCCAATCCGATCGCTTCGTTGATACCCTCGAGAAGCTCGTCCTTGAGACGCTCTTTACCCTCAACGGTCAGGAGATCCTCCGCTTTTTTGGCAGAGAGAACGCGGATCACCGCATCCTTGATCTGACTCTCACGTTTCATGAAATGCGGAGGCAGTCCCCCGGCTTTGGCTTCACCGCCTCCTCCGCCACCAGCTCCGCCACCATGGCCCTTGCCACCTTCTGCGCCTCCTTCGAGACCCCCAGTCTGCTTTTCGACGGAAGTCATATCGAATTCGATCATGATCTTGGTTTTGAGGAATGCCGAGGTTTCAGAGAGGTTGACTACAAATACCCCGATCTCGGCGGTCTCGAGGCGTTTTACCTCTTCGTGCTCCTCTTCAACGTGTTCAGCCTCTTCGGCCCCTCCCCCCATCAGAAACATCGGGACTCCCGCACCGGCTACGAGCACAACCAATCCAACGACGATAAAGATGAGCTTCTTCTTACTCTTGGGTTTGGCCTCTCCGCCCTCAGCTGCATCTTCCTTCTTAGCAGACATAGTAGTCCCCCTATTCCTCGGTCTCCCTAGCCATTTGTGAGGTCGGCATTTTGGAGGCAAAACATAACCTCGATCCCGACCAGCGATTACAGCCGGAGCTCGGGGCATCTCAAGAAACATCTTAAGTGCTCAGAAAAACAAATGATTTATTGAACTCCCCCGCCCTCTGGGTTATCCTTTCCAGATACTTTTTGTTGGTTCGGCACTATGGAAACGAATAACGACCCCCTCTATCCTCTCCGACACTCATTGGCTCACGTACTCGCACAGGCAGTGCTTCAAGTTCGACCCAATGCTAAGCTCGCCTTTGGTCCGCCGATCGATACCGGTTGCTACTACGACTTCCTCCTTGAGTCCCCGCTTACGCCGGACGACTTTGAGGATCTCGAAAAACGCATGCGACGTATCATTTCCGAGAAGCAGCCGTTTGAGCATTCCGAGCTCCCATCCACCGAAGCAATCAAATTCCTAGACAGTTCGGAACAACCGTTCAAGGTAGAGTACTGCAAGGAGTTGGCAGAAGGTGGCGAGGCAACGATCGGCTTCTACAAAAACGGCCCCTTCCTCGACATGTGCGCAGGGCCGCACCTTGAACACACCGGAAAAATTCCAGGCGACTGCTTCAAGATCGACTCGCTCGCGGGCGCATACTGGCGTGGTAGTGAAAAGAACCCGCAACTCACCCGCATATACTGCTTGGCATTCGGCTCACGCAAGGAACTGGAGGCATTCCTCGAACAACGCAAGCTCGCTCAGGAGCGCGACCACAGAAAGCTCGGAAAAGAGCTCGAGCTTTTCCTCATCTCAGACAAGGTTGGACCGGGACTTCCACTGTGGACTCCAAACGGAACGGCGATTCGTGACGCCTTAGAGGACTTCGCGAAGGAAACTGAGGCTCGCGCAGGATATGTGCGAGTAGCGACCCCGCACTTAGCAAAAGAAGATCTCTACATTCAGTCGGGACACCTTGCCATGTACAAGGACTCGATGTACCCCGCGATGGAGCTCGATGGTGAGTCGCGTTACTACCTCAAGCCGATGAACTGCCCCCACCATCACCAGATATTCAACCATCGTCCGCGTAGCTACAGGGAGCTACCGCTGCGTTTCGCAGAGTACGGTACCGTCTATCGATACGAGGCATCGGGAACGCTTTCCGGCCTCTTGCGTGTACGCTCCATCTGTCAGAACGACGCGCATATCTATTGCACACTCGATCAGATGAAAGACGAATTGGCTGCAACGGTCAAGATGTGCCTCGACTACTACAAGAAGTTCCGCTTCCAGAACATCAAGGTGCGCTATTCGACCCACGATCCCGAGCGCAAAGACAAATACGAGGACAACCCCGAGCTGTGGGCATTTTCCGAGAAGGCCGTCAAAGAGGTGATCGAAGATTCCGGAGTTGATTTCTTCCTGGGGCAAGGCGAAGCCGCTTTCTATGGGCCGAAGATCGATTTCCAGGCGACATCTGTGATCGGTCGCGAAGAGAGCATCAGCACAACACAGCTCGATTTTGCTCAGCCTATCCGTTTTGACCTGACCTATGTCGGAGAGGATGGCAATCGTCATCGGCCGTTCATCGTTCATCGCGCTCCCCTTGGAGCGCACGAACGCTTCATCGCATTCCTGATTGAGCATTTGGGCGGAGCGTTCCCAACCTGGATGGCACCCGTTCAGACCATGATCATCCCAGTGAAGCCGACAGTAGAGCAGTATGCAAAGGACTTGGCGGGTACGTTGAGGGAGAATTTAATTCGAGCTGACCTCGATCTCTCGGACAACTCCTTCAACAAGAAGATTCGCGAGGCAGTAACCCAAAAGATCCCGAACATCGTGATCATCGGCGATCGCGAGGCGGAGCAAGGGGCAATAACGCTGCGTCGCTACTGCGTCAAGGAGCAGGTGACGCTCTCCCGAGATGCGTTCGTCGACCGGATGAACCGTCTCGTAAGGGAGCGCACCATGGACAACTTTGCTGACGTAGAGATCTAGCTAGAGGTTTCTATAGTGGAAGCCTTTCGAATCCTTTTTCAAGGTCCTCGATAATGTCGTCGACATGCTCGAGACCTACATGGATACGGAAGGCTTGACCTTCGTAGGGCCACTTCGAGACAGCTCGAACAGGGCGCGGATCTATCGGGATTAGCAGGGTTTCAAAACCGCCCCAACTAAACCCCATAGCGCAGATCTGCATGTTATCGAGCATTCGGGCTAGGGATTCACGGGGATACGAGCGTTTGAGCACAAATGAGAAGAGTCCACATGCCCCCGTATAGTACCGCTTCCACATCTCATGACCAGGATCGCCGGGTAACGCAGGGAACAACACCGCTTCAACTTCAGCGCGTCCCTTGAGCCACCCTGCCACCTTAATCGCACTCTCCTGATGTTGCTTGAGTCGCAGCGCCATTGTCCGCAATCCCCGTTGTGCGAGGTAACACACATCGCTCGATGTCGCAGCGCCGACGTTGTGAGCATAGCGCTCTAGTGTTTTGCGGTGCTCTTTCTTGAAGCTCAGTACCCCGAGCAAGAGATCGGAGTGACCACCGATGTACTTAGTTCCGGAATGAAGAGACACATCGATCCCTAGCTCGAACGGTCTTACGTGCAAGGGAGTAGCCCACGTATTGTCGCACACCACTACAAGTCCGTGCCGATGGGCGACCTCGGTAATTGCGGGGATATCGATTACCTCCATCGTCAGGAACCCAGGACTCTCCAGATATATCAGACGGGTATTGGGCTTAATGAGCGACGAGATACCGGCTCCAATAGCTGGCTCAAAGAAACTAGTCTCGACGCCGAAACGCTTCAACTCCTCGTTGCAAATCCTCCGAGCCGGAGAATAGGCGCAATCGATCATCAAGATGTGATCGCCGCTAGCGACGAAAGCTCCCAAGACCGTCCATATCGCATTGAGCCCTGACGGAAAAACCATCGAGTGGTCCGCACCTTCGAGCTCTGCCAAGCTCTTTTCGAGCTCATGATTAGTACGGGTTCCGTACCTACCATACGACTTCACTTCGCCGCGCACCGCTTTGTCGAAATCTTCTAATGTAGGGATAATTACGGTCGATGCTCGATATACCGGAGTACTGACGACTCCTTGGTGATCTTCTGGGGTACAACTACCCGTGGCCAAGAGAGTTTCTTTACGCATACAGGTTCGAGCCCTCTTTCGAGCACTTTACAGTCCCACTAATTCTCAAACGAGAACTCAAGGGTGTCAATCAAAACCTCTCGTCCTCACGGCGCGACCGCTGACGTCTCTTCTGACGCTACCTCTGGCTCAGGAATACCATTACCATCAATGGCCGCAATCCACCTATCATCATCGAGTTGCAACGGATCAACATGATGCATGCCGTTGAAACGCCAGGCGTTGCCCTGAGGTGAAAAGAGCGGGTCAGGTTGCAATGGACGCTCCCTAAATATCTCCGGCGTAAGGTCGAGAATTTCGAAGGCCCTCACCCGCTTTCCGTAGCCCCCCACGTTATCTTGTGAGAAACGGACCAGCCTTCCCTGTAGATCGATTATCCTCCCTCCCGGCCGCGTTCGAGATCGATCATCAGGATACAATGGACTCGCGGGATGCTGTTGCCACGGCCCCTGCAGAGAGGGTGAATGCCAAATCGCAAGCGAGTAGGCTTGACGCTCTGAAAAGATCCACCAGTGATTACGGTGATGCACAATCGAGGAGTCCGCATAGGGGCCTTCAAAAAGTATAGTGTCGAACTCCCACGTAAACGGAAAGCTCTTCGCTCTATAGAGACGCACGGCCCCGGCCGCACGACTCTCGGGGATCATGTAGTAGACCCCTTTGTGCTTGAATACGTACGGGTACGACAGGTGAAACGGCTCGCTCAACACGACTCCACGATAGCGCCACGAGTATCCATCAGAGCTCGATGCGACCCCTATCTCCCCTTTCTGCGACTCTGTATTGAACAGCTCGAAGAAGAGATAGAACACACCTCTATCGCGAACCAGGAAGGGGTCCGCAACGAATGACGAGCGCGGTGCTGTGAGATCTTTAGCGGTCAGCCGCGGATTCGGAGCTGTATTGCGTTCGCGCATCGAAAGCGGCGTTGCTCCCTCGACGATACCTATCGACCACAGGTGCGGTCGGGTATCCTTCACCTCTTGCGCCTCTGCTCTGCAATACCCCAGCGAGAGAAGACTGGCGAAAACGCGCACTAGCAAAGCTTGGGAAAGAAGGCTGCTCATACCATGATGATACGGCTCAGTGGCTCGCCAGTCTATCCATGATGCGGTCGCGGTTCCTCTCCGATACCCGCCAACACCACCACAAAACCGAGAGCCGGAATAAGGGCAACCCACCGCACGACGTCGAGGATCTCTTGAGTTGATCCCGTTCCCCCCGCTACCGAGGCGACAATGAACGGACCTAACGCAGTGACGAAACGCGCGACGTTGTAACAGAAGCCACTCCCCGTTCCCCGCAGATGAGCAGGAAAGAGCTCAGGAAGGTAGAAGGTAAAGGCGCCAAAAACGCCAAACAATGAGAGTCCGAGCAACCCGAACATGTACAGCCGGGTGTACACCGCTAGATCCCACGAGAAGGTCATCCAGATCACCCCGGCGCTAAAAAGAAAATAGGTCAGAAACATCCGTCGACGCCCCAACAGCACGGCTGCCGGGATCGTCAGAAGTGTCCCGACCAACCCACCAAGATTGAACGCGGTGGTGCCGATCGTCAGACAGCGCGCCTTGAGCTCTCCCAAGACACCCTGCTGCCCCGTAACGGTGTGCAGATCTACTGCCAGAAAGCTCGCAATGGCGGGGATAAAAGCGCTGATGCTCCACCATGCAATCAGGGCCACAGCCGATAATGTGATACCGCCCACAGTACGACTCCGCATCTCAGGGGTGAAGAGCTCTCGCAACCTCGGAGCCTCGGGAGGGCGCTCCCAGGAATCAGGCTCCTTCACTTTGAGACGGATGAGGAGAGCCACTGCCGCCGGAATCAGCCCCGTCAGAAACACGGCACGCCACGATAAGTCGGGGTCAGACGCAATTACATCCAATTGACGAGTGAAGAGATCCGTCACGAAGGTAGCCAAAAACAAGCCCATCGGAGCAGCCGTGTAGAGCAAGGCTCCCGCCGTAACCCGCTTCTTCTCAGGTACAGTTTCCGCTACCAGAGAGGCTCCCGCTGCCCACTCTCCACCGATACCGAGACTCGCTATAAAACGGAACACCAGTAGCATCCAGATATTGTGGCTGAACGCACAGGCGGCAGTAGCCAAAGCATACGTCATCATCGTGATGAGCAGAGTGCGTGAACGACCCAGGCGATCGGTCAGCATCCCGAAGAGGATTCCACCGATAGCCCACCCCACCAGGAGGAGACTCGTGATGATACCTGTCCACAAGGTGATGTAATGCTGAATATCCGGATCTGTCGGCGGGATCTTCAACAAAGCCGGTATGCATAGACGCGACACATAGTTAAAGAGCAGCGCGTCGAACACATCGAACCCCCACCCCAACCATGCTGCAAAGAGCACCAGCCATTGATACGGAGTGAATCCCAAGATCAGCTTTTGGTTGTCCATGGCGTGACTCTACCCTACCCGGCTTTTCGGGCAAGAGAGTGCGTGTGTATTCCGACAACTCAACCAGAGCTACACTATAATCCTCCCCTCAATGTACGAGGGCGGCTTTATACCGAAGAGGTCTAGGGTAGTCGGAGCGATATCGATGATGTTCGGGGCCGACGCCTTGAGGGGTTGGTTGACGAAGAAGATCCCAGGTACCTCCTCGGGATCAACGCTTGCGTGACGAGCGACAGTCTCGTCGACGCATGTGTTCTCCACAGGATGCTAACTATGCCTCGTGCGGTAAGCAAACTAGTTCTTCGGTGTCCGAATATTCTGCTTATGTAGCGCGGCGCGTGGAAAACGCGGAGACTGCAGGGTGGAGATTGCTAAGATACTCAAGAGAGCTAGTGCACGAGAGCAGCAGAATTAAGGAGACGATCCCGATACTCAGGATACCCGGCTGCGGTCTCCGCGTTTCCGCGGCTGCGCTCCGGCGGACAGGTCCCCTTCATTCAAGACGCACTCTCAATCAAGGACATCATGAAGGCGCAAGGCTTCGGCCCTGAGCTACTCTCGGCCCGAGCCTGCGGCGTGAGCTCAATCGAACGCTCGAGTCGAAGGCAGCCGAACGGTATCCCGGACTTCTTTATCCGACGTAGCCTTGGCGTAGTCGGACAGGCTCCGCCAATCCCCAAGTCCATCGATGCCGCAGAAGCTATCGATGAACTCACCTCGTACGACTCATTTGAGCCACTTGTGGTGAGCTACGTCGAACCACCTGTGGTGAGCAACGTCGAACCACCTGTGGTGAGCAACGTCGAACCACCTGTGGTGAGCAACGTCGAACCACCTGTGGTGAGCAACGTCGAACCAGCGCCAGATGACTTCTAAATCTCGCTTCCTTGGCAAAGCAACGGAAGTCGCGCCCTTTCTAGGACGCACCCTACTCTTATTCACTCCGATTAGATCTCATCCGGGCTGAAGGAGACCAAAAGGTATCCCAGACTTTTTCAGTTCAAAAGTTGCTCATGTAATTTTAGCGGTCAGACCCGACGGTATCTCGATACGATTGAGGAACTCCAAAATCAATTTTTGAATTCGTCTTTCCGGCCTGAAAATCAGCATTCTCGACGCTCTCGCGACGTAGTTTTATGCAATATCCGGACTAACCTCTTAACAGAGGTTTTTCGGCCGTCTCTCTCTGTGCCTATTTCGGCGCCTTAAGCCCCATTAGGATCTATTTCCGACATATACGCTCTATTCTATTTGGCATGATAGCTATCACTACACAAACGTACAGAGTGGTGAGGACTGGTGTGGAAGGTGCCTGGAGCACCCCCGCATAGGGCTCGCCTGCATGGGCTGAAATATAAAACGTTTGTCGGGATCGGGGCGAGGTGTGTATCGTTAGCGATGACGTTTAACGAGACGAAAACTGACGGAGTTTGCCTCTATCGAGTCGATCGAGCATCGTACGCTGATACTGTTGAAGTCGTGTGAGGAGATCTATCGAGGATGCAAGAGTTGCAGTCGAGGCGTAGTGGCAAGGTCTGGCAGCAGAGAGGTGTGTCTACAACGCGATACTCAACATAAGCAGGGATAGTAGAATCGGGAGAGTATAATAAAGATGGTATCACCGGGAGAATCACAAGGGTCCGGAAGATCAGATAGTCACGATGCTGGGCACCCACGAATCAATCTCTCTGAGTATGTGCTGGCCAAACTTCCTATGTCGCGGCATCTGCCGCAAACGACGCAAGAAGCTGACGGGATAGTTCGGAAGCTATGCCGAATAGTGCAAAGCGCAGCAAGCGTGCCCTCTCCAGACACCAATTCACAGCAGTTCCTCGATCTAAGGCATGAGGTGCAACGGCTCATGGCGAAGCCGACAAAGGAATACGCTTTGCAGATCCTTGCGGCGGTTGCCCTGCATGATGTGAAGAGTCTTGACACGGTGCTGGCGGTGGCAGCGATGCTTAACCGCCTGTCCGACGCCGGAGTGCCTGAACACCGCAGCGGTCAGCTGACGAATCTTGTGTGCAACAACACCGGTACGCGTGACGAGCGAGATGCCGCACTGCACGATGTATGTCGATTGGTCAGCCTCTGTGGCCGGGGCCCAGGCGGCGTCATAGCTCCTGAAAACTTCCTGAATGTGCTCGAGCGTGGGTGCACACTGGCTAGAACGGCTGAGCTCCCTCCAGCGAGCCGCAATGGGTTCATCGAGATTCTAGGGGTATTGGGAGCGCATCAGGGACACTTCCGTGGAGTGCAGGTTATTGCAAATTTTTTCCGAAATGCTCCACCGGCTTTACAAACTGAACTCTTGGTAACGGTGCTCAAAGGCGCGCTGCACGTGGGAGATACCGCGAAGGTTACCATTCAAGCTTTTGAGAAGAGTATCTCCATCCTGGAGAACAATGAGACGGCGCAAGGTGTGTTGCGCGCTGCCGTTGCAAGCCAGGTCAAGCAGGGTGCGTCGGTGCAGGCGCTCCTTCAAAGTTTTGCAGACGTCATCGGATCGTATCCCGCGGCAGGCCGCCTTGGAGCGCTTAGAGACTATGCATGCCTAATTGAAAAATTGCGACCCTACAGTGCCCCACTACATCATGTGAGGCGCAAGCACGTTGACCAGCTCGCTCAGACAGCCCCCACGACATATTCCCTCAGGTTCGCCGAGCACATGAAGGGTGTTGAAAGGGTTCTGGAAATCGCTCGATCGAAGTCGTGCTATACCGAGGAATCGTTGCGCACTCTCCACGCAGTTCTTGCGCCGAATCAAAGTCGTGATCTAGTTGGATTGTACCGAGAATTTTTTAGCACGTTTGCACAGCACTGTGAGTCGCCGCAGACGGTGCTTCGGGCTCTCACAAGAGTCACCATCTCGTTGATCGATCGGCCGACCTCGTGCTTGTCAGTCACTACGGTCTTGGCTCGAACCGCGAGGGAGGGCCTCCTGTGCGATGATCTCGTACAGGTGATGCTTGAGGTGATGCGGAATTCCGATAGGGGCGTACACCCGCGTACGCTGTTGCAAGACTGGCTCGTGGTGGCAGAGCGTCTGTCTGAATACGTCCCTAACCTCGCCACATTTAGTCGGGAAGCTTTGGAGTGGTTTCTCAAGGATCCTAGCAAGCAACGCTTTGCCGATCTCGTTGCGCTCCTTGATTGCGCCGATCAACTCTTGCAGTGTTACCCGGAGCATTATCAACCAACCGCAGTCACGAACGAACTTCTGCAGCCCAATGGACCTGGCACGCTACTGATTGATGCACTACGCGCTCACGAGCGTAACGGCTACGGGGTCGATTTTCTGCTCGCACAGTATCCGATGCTCCATGCTACCCTATCCCCTGTTGGGCGGGCTGTCTTACGGAAAGCGCTGGACTACCAGATTGAGCGTGGGTGGCGTGTGGGCTCGATATTCAACAATTTTACCCAGATTGCGGCATACGCTGAGCGATCCAATTCAGATGAAATATGGTCGATCGCGTCAGAGCTTATCGATACGTTGCGGGCGAGCGATGTGCCCCTCTCGTATATGGGGATAACGTGTCTAGAGGAGTACAGCACTGATCCCGATCGCGACACTGCTCTTAGCCGGATAGAGCAACATCTTACAGCCATGCACCGCATAGCGAGCGCACAAGATTTGCAATTCGAAGAGCCTGCGACAGAAGTATTCATGCTGAAGCTTGCTAAGTGCGGTGTATGTTCCGATGCGAGCCAAGTAGTAGAGATGTTAACGAGCACCGATGATGGGTATGGAGAGAGTGTAGATCTCCCACAGCTCGCTGAAATGCTTGGGAGCAATCTGGGCGATATCTCCTCCGACGCATGGAAGGCGATCGGTTGGTCTATCGAATCGTATCGGGCTGCCGGAGTGCCCTTCGGTCGTCTCGTGACTAAGATCATCCAGATAGACCGCGACATAAAGAGCACAGGTGCAAAGGCTCTAGGGATCTGGCGCTCAGCGCACGATGTGATGCTGGATCTGCGGGATTCGCAGCTACCGTTCGATTTACTGACGGGCAAATTACTCGAGCGATTTCATAGCTCCGGTCACGACCGCCAAGCTCTGTACGTACACTTTGTTCGGGGGATAAGTCGCTTCAGTGAGCACTTACTGCGATTAGGTGAGGCCGACCCACGTGAACAGCTGCGCAATACATTAGATTCAATTACCAGTCAGAATTACGGGCTTACCGATAATCCAGCCATGGTTCACAAGCTCAATCTTATGTTATCCCAAGGTGGGATTCGCACCCTTGAGGAGTTTACTCGCAAGCTCCGTGATCTCAAGATGCATGCGCTCACCGACATCATGCGCAACGCCTCAGATGAGGGGAGGAAAAAGTGGGCGCGGGATCTGATGGCTCGGGAATTTAATATGGGGGGGCCACCCTACCAGGAGGGCTCTCGAGGGGCGCGTGAGCACTTTAACGAGACGATGGAGGTTGTGGATCGAGCCTTTCGGGATAGTAAGGGCTTCGGAGGTTTGGCGCTTGATAGCAGGGGAGTCCCTCGCAGTGCGAATGTAGAAGCGGTTCCTCCGATGTTGATTCGGTTCGGACTTGACTCAGCGAGCCATACCTTTGTCATTAATTCGAGCGATAATGAGGGCTTTCCCGGCAAGGGGTGCATGATTTACGGGATCAAAGCCGAGAAGGTTTTTTCTTCGGATCCCCACTGGCAACAGCACCAGAAGTCGTCGCCATACTGGAGGTGGACCGAGGGAAACGGATTGTTCGCCAATCAATACTTCCACCAATTCCGTATGGAGTATTTCGAGAAGTGTGCCTTCGTGTTCATGCGCGGCTTGAAGATAGTAGTGCCGCCAAAACACCAGGCATTTGTCCTTGATAAAGAGCCGTACTCCTACCTGGTGTACAATCGGCATTTCTACCCTGGTCCTGAGGTTGCCCTACTGATTCCCACAAGGGTGGTCGGTGACCTCTTGGGGAATGCGCTCATTAAGGCTGAGGACTATAGGGGCTTCGACCGAAACGTTGTGGATGTGAGTAAGATCGACTTTGGTGTTCAAAACCTTCTGCGGGAGTGTAGAAAACGGGATCTCAATCTACTTGATTTAACGTATGGGTCAGTTATTGGTGGAGGATTGTGTAATGCGTATGCACCTCATTCCTCACCGCATTTCACATGGGAGGGGGCGGCTGATAGTTACGGATGGTCAGATTCCTGGGGGCATGTTCATAAATTCCGCTTGAGTGCACATTCATTAAAGGGGAGCAATTTCGTTGAGAGTTTAGCCCATTTTCGTGCCTTGCACGGGTCTGTTCGTGAGGTGGTGAGGCCCTTGCAGGATTACCTAAGCGCTTTTGGTTTTGCCCTCTCTTTTTACAAAATGGGCAGCACCTTAATTGCGGATGAAGACTTTAGAGAGGTCAGCCGCGACTCGCAGGATACTCGAGAGGATGATAATGATGGTGAGTCTCCACAGGACGGAGAGCTGTCATTTGAGGAGCAACAGGAAAGAGACAATCCACCGATCCATGAGTATCGGTACCGGATGTTACAAGAGGCGTATCGATGGCACCTCGGGGCGCGGGAGCAAGGTTGGCCGAGAGGAAAGATACCAATCCTTCATTTCGCATGGGTCCTCGATCCGAATTCACTACCGTCTGAGGCGCACCGCAGGTTTGAGATTGATCTAGCCTCTATGGTGCTCAAGACCCCTGACGGGAGCTTTCAGCTACCGAAAGATAGCGATGGATCTGGCCCAGAGGAGCGAGAGTTGTGGCGCAAGCATGTGGTTCCCTGTTTCGAAAACAACAGCGAGGGGTGGGTTCCCTGCATGCTGCTGCGAGATGGAGCGTTTCAGATTCATGAGTAGTACGAAAATACCAAGGGCGACTAAGAGCATGAATGTCCCGTACCCGCACATGCTTCACGGCGAACAGAGCGAGCTGAGTGAAAAATATGAGATAGAAGTAAAGGTGTGATATATGGTGTTTTTCAACAAGATGGAGACGTGCCGTAGCTTTTTGAAAACCGGTATAGTGATGTCCAAAAGTCCGTGCTAGCCCGCATATTGCATGAAACTGCCTAGCGAGAGCGTCGAGAATGCTGATTTTCAGGCGGGAAAGGCGAATTCAAAAATTGATTTTGGAGGGCTTACATCGTATCGAGATACATTCGGGTCTGACCGTTACATTTACTTGGGCGATTTCTGAACTGAAAAAGCCGCATTATCGGCGCTCGTAGTAGCAGGCTTCATGCAATATGCGGGCTAGTGAAGGGGTCTCGGTGGTTGCCGAACATCACTAGGGGTTGTAGTTTTGATAGGCATCCACAGATCGATAGCGTTTTCCAAAGGTGGGTATATCGCTATGGACTTTTGGAAACCGCGATAGTTATTCGACGTAGTACAGGGAGGAGATATGGTAACGCTAGAAGCACAGAGAGAAGGTACCCAGGCACGACCAATGTCGGAGCCCGGACAACGCTTGCAGGATTTCAACTTCTCAGCCGAGTCACTTCAGGATTTCGTTCCTGCAGGGAGATGCCCTAGGGCTAGCGGTGAGCCCGAGACTCCGGCAGTGGAACCTGATGTGATACCAACTGTAGTTCCGGTGCCGGCACCACATGAGGCTCCGGATTTTATTCCGGGTATTCAGCCTGTGCCTGATGCTGATCCAGTTCCTGATCAGTGTCCAATTCGGCAGCCTACGGAGCCGTAGAGCGGGGAGGAGAGCTACGATGGTGCCTTGTTGCTCATAACGAAGCATCGACCAGTTGGCCAACGTACACTCGATAGAGCATCCCTGTAAGCATTCGACTCCCGGCAAATGGATACTCCAGATGTAGCTCGTCTATGCGGCGCATCAAGATGAGATTCAAAGGGCTCTCGGTAGCCAGCTCGTAGTAGTAGCTCGAACGACAAACTGACAAGAGCTCACGCTGGTGAGAGATACTCATCGAACCATCGCTAGAATCGATGAGCATTCGCGGATCATCAGTTGCCAAGAGCAGATTTTTTTTGAGAAAGTCATTCTCGACCTTCAACCCGCCAAACTGCTCATAAAGCTCCTGGTTCTCACGCTCCTTGGCTACAGCATCGGCATCTGGCACGTCCTCAAAGACACGGTGCATCTCTCCCACCAGCTGCTTGCGCCACTTGCCTACTTGGATCGGGTGTACCTTGTACCGCCGGGCTATCGCTCCAATCGGCTCATGCGCGTTGATTACCTCCAGCGCCGGCAAGTTAAAACAGGTAGACAAACAGCACTATTTCTCAATAACACGGGGCTCCGTCATGGAGTGTGGCGCCCTCTTTGAGCCGTTATGTTCCTAACGAGTTCGTGGTAGGCGCTTATCCTCCTCCTAATCCTTATCCTCCTCATAATCGTGCACTTGCACCGGCTTCCTATTCATCCTCTTTGAAAACTGCCGGAGAGAAACGAGAAAACCGGCCGCTTTGATCGGGACCACCTCTACTCCATGGCTCGCGGCTCGAGCTTCTGAATGCGCTGTTATCTGCGACGGTATCGGTATCGTCGATATGCACCCCGAAATGGCCGGACGAGAATGAGGAAACCGGTGCAGGTGCAAAATGATGAGAAGGATGCGGATAAGTAATAGGAGGAGGACTTACTAGCGCTAGTGTGCTACTAAGGACATAACAAGAACGTCGACGGGACAGTCGCTCGTCACGCAATCGTTAAACGCCCTAAACTATGGCTCGCCCGACGAGTATCGTGCTGGAAAGTGTTTGCCTACAAGGATTGCAGCCATGCTTTCCAAGCTATGCCTTTTAAGCTCCCATGAGGCCTGTTTCGGGTACGTTTACGTGCACGAGCAAGTTCACGTAGAAATAACACCGAGTCCTACCCACTCGATTTCACGACGAGCCAAAAATGAGAAAGATGCCATGACGCTTCCCCCTCTCTTTGTTACGCGCTTAGTGGTTGTACAAAATCAATCATTTTGCCCTGTCTAGAAACGTTCTCAGAAGGGCTTCAAGTTCCGGATTTTCTGGCCGAATAGAGGGACCTAGAACAGCTCCAACTAGTATGCTACCGAGATTGGAGGGATCCACATTATAAAAGGTGCGGCTACCAGAGTCCGAAGCGCTATGTTCTGCTTGGGACAATGAGTCTTTGTATTCCTGTACCTTTTGAGCGTCCTCTGGAGAAACTTCGACAAGTCCTGAGAATCCGTATCTGTATTGAACTTCTAGAAGATAAAAATCGATCGACTGTGACTGTTCGTTCCAGACAGGGCAAATGTCAACAGCGAAATCTCGCATATCCCGAAACCCACCTGCCTTCTGATGCAGAGCAGCAAACTTAGTTGCAAACATTTGAGCTTTTTCCAAAAGTTCGCAACGTGACTTTGCTATCACGTTAGACAGGGCTGATTTTTGGTGATTAGAGTACTGATCGTAAATATCTCCTATAACATCATCAATCGCGCGCCCTCTTCCTCCATAGGAAATATTTGCAGCTACCTCCTTCCCCGAAGATTTTGCATATGCAGCTACTAGCTTTGGTGACTCATCTCCCTGAAATATCAACCTAAACTCACTCTTTTCTAAACCGAGAGGTGTGGTAACGCGCGGCACAGGAATTTCCTCTTCAATAATTGGGGACTCCATTCTTGCGATGATACTTCCAAGGATCCCCGGTAACGAGAGAATCCTATCTGTAGGAACCACCCAGGGTGGTGGGGATGCGGAATCACCCCAACTGTCTCTAAAAAACTCTTCTTGTTCTTCGATAAGATCTATGGATCTTTCCAAGATATCACCAAGCTCGGGACTGTCGGAAACTATTCTTTTTTCGCCCGCTTCATTCGTCTTAATACAGAGAACCAATTGTCCGCCCGATGTGCGAGTCGACTTAAGGTACAGTGTTGATTCGTGCCCTAGTATTTGGGGAATTGTGGTGTCCCTAGAAATGCGTTCATCTTGCCTACCGTCGCGAGCAGCTACGAGCTGAATCGTACACCACGTGGATTTATCAAGATCGGTTATAAAGGACTCTAGCCGGGTGGAGAATTCCTCAAGCTTTAATTGATTTCCGTGATTTAGTTGGAGGGCTTCAATGGCCTGAGAAATCCCGAAATTGTCACTGTGCAGATACCTGGAGGATCCATCATTGATGATAAGAAACCCCTGTGTGCTGTCAAGAATAGCCCAGACGTGAGGGGTGTTCATCCCTGTGGTGAGTATCTCGGAAATCGGAAGGGTGCTGAAGTCCGGATTAAGACACGCAATAGTTTTATCTGGTGAGTTTAGTTCACGAACATCGATGTATCTTGGCTGCTTAATTCCGGTGTCGGCCAACCTTGCCGCAAAATCTCGTTGCGCAACTTTGTCATCAACTGTCCGCACTAGCTCGGAGTTTGCGCGCTCCGCCTTCCTGAGACGTGCCTGCCCTACACACATCTCGTCAACGACTATGCCCTCGGGTGGGACAAAATCAAAAACAGTAACGGGAATTTTTACCCCGGTTCCAGTTGTGACAAACATTCCGTCACACAGTGCAACTTCAAATTCGCTAGCCAATGATTCTCCAATAATGTCCGTTAGTACCACATCCAGATCTGGATTTGTCGATGGAATAAACGGAGCTCTCTCGTGGTACAGTACCTTTGATTCCCGCGGATCAACTCGACTCGTCATGAGGTCAGTAGGGGCAAAGGCCTCTAGAGGAGGTATAGTGGTTCCGAGTTCACCGGCAGTCTCTCGTAGTTTTGAGTCGGTTATCACCCAGGCATCATTCTCGCGAAATTTACCCAGAAGAGGCGATCTCTCGAGCATCTGCGCAATCCTTGCAGCATCCGTTATCACCGATTCTGCGCCTTCGTTTGGGTTACGAGGAGCTTGCAATGCCTCCGGGCTCCCACTGTGCAGTCCGTCTGGTCCAGTTTTAATCCATTCAGGATTCGCGTTACGCATTCAGCCTACTCCCCTCAGAACAAGTTACAGATTGTTATTGTCATTTCTGCTTATGAAGAGCAGTTACATGTGGCAGCCTATGCGAAAGAACCTGAACTATTCTAACCCTTCTAGATCAATCAGTCTGGTCTTGTCGGTTAGAGATCGTGACGACAACAGGGTCCCCCCCAGAGTTGCTCCAGCCCCTTCGCCTTAGAGTGTGGTGTATTGATACTCTTCAACAGCACGAAGTACCCACAAATTTCACTGGACTGAATATGAACCCTTCGATCTCTTAGGAACAAGAACTCTTAGTCGACTTGGCTATGAGTGCTAAGATAGATCAGATACGTACGTCTCTGAGAAGCTGCTTAGCCGCCCATATTCACTACTACGTGGACCCTTGAAGACCGCCCCGCTAGCGATGGACCCTGCCTTTCGAGGCAAATCTTATCAATCTGCGCCGCGGTGGAATTGAGCCGCAACAATATTTCAACTGCTTACAAAAAAGCGATTGTTCTTCCCAGCAATCTCTAAGGCGTCCGAAGGGATCAACTACTCGGCGATTTTAGCAAACTTCCATGTTCGAATTGGCCAGGCATTTGACCTGCTCGCTAGGCAATTTCCAGAAGTCAATGGCGTGACTCTACCCTACCCGGCTTTTCGGGCAAGAGAGTGCGTGTGTACTCAGACAACTCAACCAGAGCTACACTATAATCCTCCCCTCCATGTACGAGGGCGGCTTTATACCGAAGAGGTCTAGGGTAGTCGGAGCGATATCGATGATGTTCGGGGCCGACGCCTTGAGGGGTTGGTTGACGAAGAAGATCCCAGGCACCTCCTCGGGATCAACATGGTGATCTCCACTCCATGCTTTCATATTGTCCGAAAACAGATCCGGCTCGATGGTCCCGGTGATTGAATCCCAGGAAACTCGATAGCCAGGATAGTATCCAACGATCAGGTCTGGAGCCTCACTCGTGTACAGGCCCTTGTATGCTTTGCGAGTGTCGTACACCTTCTTGACTGCGATCGCGCCGTCTTGAGGGTCCTTGAGGCCGGTAAGCTTGGAGATGATCTCTCCCTTTACCACCTCGCCCTCTTCCTCCGAAAGGATACCGAAGCGCTCTCGCCCCTTCTTGTTCAAATAGAGCCCCGAGAGACCGAGAGCAAACGCCTTGGTCCTGCTCCAATCAACTTCCTGAAGGTAATCGAGTCCCTCGGGCTTTTTGTCACCCTTGATGGCGAGGTAGCCGTTTTCGTACAACCATGTGTTGAGATTCACACAGCGACGGAACGACGAGAACCCATGGTCGCTCAAGATCATGAGGACATCATCCGACGCGAGCTGCTCCATCGTCTCTCCGACGAGCGCGTCCATGCGGCGGTACATCTCTGGGATCGTATCACCGAATTCTTCGACGTTCTCGACCGGCGAGGGATGCTTGGGATCAATATAGCGCCAAAACATGTGCTGAATACGATCGCTGGCATCGAACACACAGATGCACACCCCTTCGCGGGTACGTTTGAGGGTTTCGAAGAACATCGTCTTCCGCTCTTCGTGCGACAACCACGCCTGATCGAGGAAACGCTTGTCGTCGAGCGCGAGCTCGTTACGACCCCATGTATCCTCGAGCAATCCGAGCGTACCGAAGCTCCCTTGGCGTTTCGCCAACCAGCTCGAGAACAGCAAGGGATACGAGATAGGAAGCGCTGGGCGCGCAGGATCGACGTTGACCGGAGAGACGTAGAGAGTAACCTCATCACCCACCTCCCGTAGACATACACGCACGATCCCCTGAATTTTCTTTCGGCCAAGCGAAAAAGCAACCGGAATCCAGCGTGAAAACGAATTCAGAGCTAAAACTTCACGTTCGTTCTGCACAACAAGCTCAGCTGTCTCGCCTGGTAGCATAGCAAGGGCAAAAGAAACCTTGAGGTTACCGCTCTTTCCATCCGGGTGCGGAGGACCTTGAATCTCCCCTCTCAGCGTATTCCCGTCACGAGTAATGGTGTGCACTTCACCACCGGTAGATTCGCCACCCGCCGACGATGCAACATCCTTGCGGGTCGTAAAAAGCGTGAAGGTTCCCTGAGTTCCGCGCAGATCAGGGGTACACATCGCTGAGAGGATGTTGCCGTTGAACCTCTCCGGCGGGTATGAGATCGGAACCCGGATGATGTTGGCCATAATATTGCGTGCACCGAGCAACTTCCAAAAAGGCTGCGATCGCCGCATGAGGCGGATCTCTGCGCGGGTGCGGGGAATACGGAAGGGTCCGATCTTGATCTCCTTGCGTACTGTCTCGGTTCTCACAGCCGAAAGCTCAGGCAGGCAGAATCGTTTATCACGGCTCAAAAAGTCGAAGATGTTGTGCGCGCCGGGATTCACACCTGTCTGAAAAGTCGACCATGCTACCGGCGACAGCGCCGGAAGGGTCGTTCCCAAACGCGAGTAGGCCCCCTGCTCCTTCAACTTTGCAAAATGAGGAAGCTTTCCCTCGGCAAGATAGCTTTCGAGCAGGTTTGGATCGAGACCATCCAATCCCAAAATGACCACACGCTTGACCCGCGCATCCTTTGGTCTTCCGCTGCCACGAACAAGCCTCCACAGATACTGAAGCGGCCATAGCAATATCGTCAACAAACCCAACGCAATCGTAAGGATGAACACCGCACCAGAGCCTAAGAACGCAAACCCGGCACCAGGCCCGATGTAGGCATGTGCTGTGTGCAGAGGTACAATCACTGCGATCCACGTAAGCGCCGCATAAGTCCCGATACCTATGAAGCGAATCGACTGGGGAGCTTGATACATGGTGAATCCTTTTAGGTCGGCGACCGACCTACTGGAGATATCCGAGGGTCTTGAGCTGCTCTATCGTGGAGTCCTTGATCTGTCCGCGCACTACATCTCCCTGCACTCGACCATCAAGAGCGAACCGCAGCGTGTCGCCCAGCTCTCCTTTGAGCGTCGCCACGAGCTCGGCATCGCTCCCGGGATTCATCTCCGTGTAGTCCTTGCGCCAATCGAATAGACCCTTGATCTCCTCGCCGCTATCGCCGTTGTCTTGCACGATGAGCTTGATGCCATCTGACGTTGTGAACGAGCGTTGTTTTACCAAGCGTTCGATCTCGCTCAGTACGCCGCGCCGCGCTTCGAGCGCTTCTTCGTCAAAGAGCGATATGCTGGGGCTGTCGGCGTTGGTAGAGAGGTCTGCGGCTGCTAATGCGGTGCGGAAGATATCAACCGTACTCGCCGTAACTTCAATCACCTTCGGCTCACTGTGTTTGGGCGACTTGACGATCAGAGGAACGTGAAGCTCTTCGTTGTACAGCTGGTGTCCGTGCCCCTGATTACCGTGCTCCATGAACTGCTCGCCGTGATCGCCTACGATGATGATCGAAAGATCTTCGTAGAGCCCCTGCTCTTTCAGATGCGAGAAGAGTCGCTCGATCTGTGAGTCTAAGTAGAGGATCTCACCATCGTAGAGGTTTACCTTTTTGGTCTCTTCAGGAGCATAGGACCTTCCAGGAGGAGTGTCCGTAAAAGCGTCATGAAAAGCTCCTGGCGGGGAATACGGATCATGAGGGTCGAGAAAGTGCAGATACGCGAAGAACGGCTTACCACTCTTCTGAGCTTCACCAATGAACTTGATGCCAGCTTTCACCACCTCCTCAGCAACCATGCGCTCCTTGGCATAGAAGGTCTCGAAGCCTTGATCGAATCCGAATTCTTGGGTGATCCATGGGTTCGGCGAAACTCCGACCGTGGCATACCCTTTTGACCTGAACACCTCTGCTAAGGTTTCAAGCTGAGGATCGAGCTTAACAGCCATCTTCTTGGCTTGATCGCGAAGGTTCGGCGGCATCCAGCCGTGGGTCGCCGGATAGAACCCAGTAAACATCGACGCAACCGAGGGTGGCGTCCATGGGGCGGCGGTCACAGCGTACGCGTAGCGCACGTTCTCCTCTGCAAAGCGGTCGATAGTTGGGCTTGTAGCGCGCTGGTACCCGTATGCCCCAAGGTGATCGGCGCGGGTCGTATCGAACATCAGCACCAACACATTTTTGTGCGAGGTACGGGTGTACTTCCACGCTGCGTAGGAGCCAGCGCCGACGGCGAGTACGACGATCAAAAGAATAAGGGGGCGAAGCTTCATCTAACTACCTCAAAACACGACACAAAACGCATAGCTGAGCCTATGCGGCGCCACCAGTATATGCAAGATAGCGTATGAGGCAAACCTCGTAAAATCAGGCTTGGGGACGGAGTCAAGAAGATCTGCCGAGAGCTGCAAGTGGGCAAGGAGCGGGTTAGAGCCGTTCGAGCACAGGCACAAGACGCCGGATACCTGGACGGCAGCACACCGGTACCGGCATATCCTGAGGCACTTTTCCTTCTGTACCTTCCTTCTGTACCTTTTCCTTCTGTACCTCGGCTACCCCCCAGACAGAGCAGCAATACCCGCCAAAAAGTCAGCTACGACTAAGAACCCCGACTACTGTTCATGACCGCATCTAGCGCTTTTCCTTCTGTACCTGGGCTACCCCCCAGACAGAGCAGCAATACCCGCCAAAAAGTCAGCTGCGACTAACAACCCCGACTACTGTTCATGACCGCATCTAGCGCTTTCCTTCTGTACCTGGGCTACCCCCCAGACAGAGCAGCAATACCGGCCAAAAAGTCAGCTACGACTAACAACCCCGACTACTGTTCATGACCGCATCTAGCGCTTGCAATAGTTCATTAGATACACGTATCCCCTGCGAATCGGAGAACGCAAAAATCAAGTAAATGAAAAAACTAGCGCCCAAGCGCGTTGGCGAGCTTCGGCATGGATGGTGGATACAACCCTGGGGGATACGCTACTGTGACATCTCCTAACTTCCACCGCTCCCGAACCGCCCTCGCCTTCTGCATGAGCACCTTTAAGAATGTGATAAACTTCACGCGAACAATGCGCTTCTCTGAAAGGCACCACATCCGACGCCCCGTTCGTTTGGGGCGATAGGTGGTGTCGAAGACCTGCGCAAGAAGACGCTCCCTTCCAAACACGCGCTTTCTATCCCGCAATCTTTTCTTTTCAGCACGCTCTTCAAGCAATCTGATACGCGCAACCAATCGCTCGTTTATTTTCCGTTGTTGTTCCGGCGAATAATAACCGAACGCCTCCATCCATGCGTTTGGTTCAAGGGTAAATGTCTGTATCTCCTCTGAGGCGTCTAAGACGTCTGCTGCAAGCTTTGTGTATCCTCGCAGGTTATTGGCATCGCGTGTAATAGGGGCAAACTGGGGGCGTCGTAAACGCTTCCACTGACGGGTGAGCTTACCTGACTGAAACATCTTCCACGAGGAAAACCCGGGATACCTGTCGATGGAGGTTTCTAAGTTGTCTTTGGCTGGATTCGAATACAGATACGATATCGCTATGAGAGCTCTCATAGGGGTAAGAACGATCGGACTATCATACCCCTCACACCACAGGGTCCGCTTATTTCGGCCTAGAAGACCATTAATCATGTGTGCTGATTCGGTTTTGAAATAGCGAAAGAATGCCTCAACGTGATCGGGGTCTATGACTACTAAAACAAGATGGATATGAGTTGCCTCCACAATAATGTGGCAGATCCGGACAGGATAGAGCTCATTTGCCCGCGCAAGGCAGCTCTTAGCGATCGCCTGACATAGTGAATTGGCTAAAAGCAGCAATCCTTCCTCCAGGCTAAACGTGCAAAACAACACGCTCCCGTGAGGGTGGTATTTCATCTTCCTACTCATGGAAGTGTATTCGGCGAACCGAATGGAAAGTTGTGGGCGGGAACGGGAAAAGTAGCCCCGCTAGAATGCCAACGTTTACGAGCAGGGGACACCTGCCGCGCCAGCGGAAGGGGGTCCCGCTGCCCCTAATTGTTAACCACTTTTTGTCTCAGTCTTACTCTCCCTCTTGTACTCCTTGAAGCCAAGCTGCGAGTAAAAATCTACTACACGAGGATCGTTCGTTGAGCGCGTGGAAAGCCAAATCCGACTAACTCCCGAGGAGAATAGGTTCTCTGCGAGCTCCCGGAGAGCTTGCCCTCCATAGCCCCGCCCACGGTAGTCCGGGTAAAACCCAAAATCCGAGACCTCGACATTAAGGCCATCATCCGACACAAGAAGATAATATCCAACTTCTTGTCCCCCGGAGACAAATACCCCGAACTGAGTATGCGAGTGCGCTAGTTCGGCCTCAATGGTCTGCCGGTCGTTAATACGTGGACGCAAATGCCAGTTCCACTCGCGCCCGACCTCATCGTGACAACCGCGATACCGCTCGTACGACGGATGCTGCTCGACTCTGCGCTCTGGCAAATCTCCACGCTCCGGTTTGCGAAGATCCCCTGGAGAGAGCTCCATGAAGATCTTCTCAAAGCTTACCGTATCGTTCCTCTTGTGGTTAGTCTCAATCATGATTGGTTAACGTTTCAGTGAAAAGTGTCGCGCTAACAGAGGGCTTTGTCAAATCAGGGACTTAGGTGCGCGACATCTTTTCGACGGTTGTGTTATGCGGCTTCTAGAAGCTCATTTACATTATTACCACTATCCGGTACAATAGGAATCATGGCAATCAGGAGCTTTAAAAACAAGACATCTGAGGAGATAAACTACGGGATATCTTCAAAGCAGTCGCGAAAGCTGCTGCCAGTGGAGCTGCATGAGAAAGCCAGAATCAAACTAGCTAGAATTGGAGCAGCTACCAGTCTGCAAGATTTCCAGGAACTTCGGGGAAATCGATTTGAGGCGCTCAAGGGAGACAGAAAGAATCAGTACAGCATCCGGATTAACGACCAATTTCGAATCTGTTTCAGGTGGGATGGTAAACACGCTTTTGACGTTGAGATAGTTGACTACCATTGAGTTAAGGACGGTATATGAGCAAAAAAACTATTCACACTACACCAGTTCATCCCGGAGCCGTTTTGCGTGATGAGCTTGAGGAAATGGGGTTCAGCCAATCCGCTCTCGCTGAACATATCGGGGTATTGCCCAAGACTATCAATGAAATTTGCCGAGGGAAGCGAGGTATCAGCGCTGATATGGCGTTGAAGCTCTCGCAGGCTCTAGGCGCAACTCCGTATTTTTGGCTTAATCTCCAAAACAACTGGGAGCTGAGTCAGATTAGTAGCCCCAAAAAAATAAGGCCACTGGCTGCATAAC
>JBILFA010000197.1:0-3659 GCA_044351795.1 Bdellovibrionota bacterium
CCACCGAGTCGATGAATTGTGGTATTGGAGGAGGGGCCTGTCCGACTACGCCAAGGCTACGTCGGATAAAAAAGTCTGGGAGTCCGATCGGCTGAGCGTTCGACTGAGCTCGTCGAAGTCACGCCGAGGCCCGTGTAAGTGCGGGTGGAAATTCAAGGCTTCACCAGCCGGCTGCACGGTGAAGATAGCGGCGAGTTCACGTTCGTCGACACCCAGGACTTCTGAGAGCGCCCCCCAGGCTGCCCGAAAGAGGATGGAATTGAGGGAGCGGTCATACATGAAGTATGAACGGAGCCGCTTCGGGACGGTAAAAACGGTGTGGCGATGAGGAACGTCTTCGATAACGTTGCTGTAGATATGCTCTGCGAACTTCACCGCTCTCTTGGCTCCGCAGGAGGGACACACCCCACGACGCTTGCACGGTTCGACAAGCTCACCGCCGGAGAGAAGGCTACGAGGAGAGAGAGTTTGCATCGGTCGCAGTAAACCCTAGCGGCCCCGTTCGGCTGAGCTCACGGCCGAAGCCGTGAGCGAGGATGCCGCAGTTGAGGCTTCGACGTGACTTCGACGAGCTCAGTCGAGTCGAGCTCAGCCGAACGTTACTCTGCAGGGGTCTTGGGAATCTCATCTCGAAAGCAGCCGTACTGGTGCTGGAATCTAGACTCCCAGGCGTGCTCCAGCTCATCATGAGAGTGGTACACGATCTGATACAGCACGGAGGTTTCGGGCTGCCGTCGCTTGTAGTGTTGGAGTTTCCTCTTCTGGCTCTCCCACGTGTATCGCCTGAGCAGCAGCATAGGCGAAGAGATCGAGGAGGAGAGGGGGAAAGTTTCTTGGGAGAGTCAGAGGAGGATTCGGACGTGGCACGTTAACGGGAAACGCCGCACGGTCAGATTCGTGCCGCGACGGTCTAACCCGCTGCCTGTGCGTGCTTTTCTATTCTTCCATGAACGCCGACAGTTTCTATTTTTCCAGGAGAAGCCACGGCACCATTGGTATCCTGGAGCCGGAATTGGAGCGGCGTACGGTCCGGCAAAATAGGGCGCTGTTTGATGCGCCACTAAACCGCGCCCGCTGTCGTTCCGTGTTTTGCTCTTGTGAGTATGCGCCACACGATTCAGATTATTTTTCAATCCCATCTCATCGCCTGATCAGTTCTCGCTGACTTATGGTAGCCTCCCCCGCATGACACCACATGTTCACCTCATGCTCGGTCTTCCGGGCTCTGGAAAAACAACGCTGAGTCTCAAGCTCTCAGAGGATTTGTCGTTGCCGCGATTCTCCCTCGATGAAGAGTACTTCCTTGTTGTTCGCAATACACAACAGTCCGAACGTGATTTCGCGATTGAGGCTCAAGTTGAGACGAAGATCAAAGATCGGGTGGCGGCCCTTGTGCGGCAAGGAACTTCTGTGGTTCTTGACTTCTGCCCATGGGGAATTATGAAGCGGGGCGAGTTCTACTCATTCATAACCTCTCATGGTGGGATTCCTCAGGTGCACTATCTTCCCGTTGAGCGGGAGGAGCTCATGCGACGCCTAGAGCAGAGAAATACTCTGCGTGATGAACGATATCAGTATATGTCAGCCGAGATGCTTGGGGACTTCTGTAGAAATTTCGAACCACCCGTAGCGGATGAGGGGCCGTATATGGTGAAGGGGTAAGTTTTCCTCTTGTGCCGCGGCTAGTCGGGTCTTATTTCCTTTCTAAGGGCAACAGAGCTTTGGTTGAGTGACTATCACTAAGACATTTCCTGGAAAAATGGGTCGCGACAAGAACTCGTGACAACTCTCGTATTTCCGCGACATCGGGCGTACGGTATGCTACCAATGCATGAAAACATAAGCGTCGAGGTGGCTGTCCCCCTTAACGCGGATGTTATGATGTGACGAGATTACCCCTAAAGTTCGATCGCTCATGATGACGGACCTGCATTACGAACACCCAAAGCTTGTCAGCATTTATGACCTCGGTAATGGCTGGTCTGATGATCGGGATTTCTATCTATCGTTGGCAGGCGACCAACCGAAACGCGTTCTCGACCTGGGGTGCGGCACCGGGCTTCTCTGCAACGCTTATGCCGAGAGAGGTCATCTGGTTACAGGAGTCGATCCTTCGGGCTCTATGCTGGAAGCGGCGAGAAATACCCCCTTTGGCGAGAAGATCGAATGGGTGCGGTCAAGCGCGCAGTCATTTCAGTTCGATAAAAAGTTCGATTTAATTGTCATGACGGGGCACGCGTTTCAAGTCTTGATCGACGACAGGGACGTTGCCAGCGCGTGTTCGGCCATTCGGGAGCACTTGGACGCAGATGGCCGATGCGTGTTTGAAACAAGAAACCCTTCGATCGATTGGGCGCGGGATTGGGATGGAATGCGCAGAGAGCTTCAATCTCCCGAAGCGTTAGTGCGCGAATCCTTCAAAGTACGTTCGGCTCAAGGTGATCGAATTGTTTTTGAGACGGAGTACGTATTTGCGGATGAGCAGATCGTCTCAACTAGTGAGTTGCGCTTCATGTCCTTCGACACGATAGCGCGACATCTCCACAACTCGGGGCTATCCATTCATACGCTCCTGGGAGACTGGAACGGTAGTCCCTTTAAACCACAGCTATCACGAGAAATGATTTTTCTGGTGAAACACGCTTAACACGTATCCGTATGTGGCGGGCATCCTCATGAATAGAAGACAGGAAATGAAGGGGGAACCATTATCTTTCGCGAGCGCTACCGGTGTCCGCCGCTTACAAGGTTACCCGATCATGCTATGAGCGGCATTCACCTTCGTCCAATTAACTCGTCCGATGAAGTTGCTATAGGGAGGCTCCTTAAAGAACACTGGGGCGATCGAAGGGTCGTCTCTCGGGGAAAGGTGTTCGACGCGGCGAAGCTGCCAGGGTTTGTCGCGGTTGAGGACTCAAGGATCATCGGTCTTGTAACGCTTCATGTAGAATATGAGGCGTGTGAGGTTGTAACCTTAGATGCCTTTGCGTCTGGCAAGGGAGTGGGATCGGCGCTTCTGGGCGAAGCCGAAAGGCTCGCCATCTCACGAAACTGCAAGAGGATATGGTTAATTACCACCAACGATAATGTTGGAGCGCTTACTTTTTATCAAAAGCTTGGCCTAAGGATTGTCGCTGTGCATCTCGATGCTGTAGACGAAGCTAGGAAGATCAAACCGCAAATTCCCTATGTTGCGGAGAATCGCATCCCCATCCGTGATGAAATTGAATTGGAAAAGAGACTAAGTGATGCGATATGACGTGACAGTCGAGCGGACCACAGGAGCCATGTCATTTGCCTTGATACCGTAAAAATTCACCCTACGACTATCCCACACCGTCACAACCCCCACACATCGTCTCAAGAAACTCCCTGACCTTTCGCGCCGTTTCTGTTTCCACAACGTTCTCCTCAGTAATTTGCGAATAGTGAGCACCCGTATACGTCATCCCCAAGTAATTTGCCGTTAGACGAATTGGCTCCTCCATACATCGAGGAACAGCGCTGTCAGTGTGTCCGGTCGCAATGAGAAAGATAGTGCACCATCCTTTCTGTAAATTCCGGAATTGGTAAGGAGCCGCGCTGAGCGGGGGGCAATCAAAAGCCCCCGCGAAGCGAAGCGCGGCGGAGCTCGGGGAGCGGAAATTTTGCGCTGACTG
>JBILFA010000198.1:0-3644 GCA_044351795.1 Bdellovibrionota bacterium
CCGGTAACGGCTGCATCCAGCGGGGTGCCTAACACCAAGCTCGCGAAAGAGATTGCAGATGCCCTCAAGGCGGGCTTGAACGGAAAGCCTGCGCCAGCTCCCCGTCCCACTCGAAGCGCTGAGACTACCCGACGAACAGCTCCTCGTTCCCTTTCAGGAGTGCGTGGCAGCCAAACCAATGGACATGGGATAGCTGTGTTGTTCGTTGCAGTATTTTGTTGTGCTAAGGTAGCACTCTCTGCTCTCGAAGCGAGTGGTGTTGCAGAGATCGAACCGGTTCAAGCAACGATGGTTGCTCCCGCTCCAGTCGGGCCTCAATGGAGTAAGGAAGAGGTCAAGATCCTCACCTCCCTGGATCATCGACGCGCCGAACTCGAAGATCGCAGCGCGCGTGCGGAGCAGAAAGAGATGGAATTGAACGCCCGCGATCGCGATCTCGCCGGGCGCCTAACCGAACTCCGAGAGCTCACCGAACGGTTGAAGATGGAACGAGAAAAAGGTGAAAAGCAGCGCAACGGTCAGTTGGAACAACTGGCAAATGTGTACGGCTCGATGAATCCGCCTGAGGCTGCACATCTTTTGGAGCAACTTGATGTGCAGGTAGCGCTCTCTCTGGTTGAGCGTATGCCCGAGAAGCGGATCGGCCAGATACTGTCCTTGATGAACGCACAGCGTGCGTTGGAGTTGACCAACCTATTGAGTAAGAGATCGATTCAATAGCGTCGTGGTGTTGCTAACCTCGAGCGGAGGTCCTTCTGTTCGACAAGTGAGGGTCTGAGACTGTTGTATGAGACCTGTGGTTTGGGTAATCGTTGTACTGGTAGGCCTGACTTTGGGAAGTTCGGTCCACGAGGGGAGAGCTCTCCCCGAGGACGTTCACATTGAGCGTCAAGGTTTGGAGGATCTCTTCATTCCAAGGAAACCGATCCCATACAGCCTTCTGGGAGTAAACGCATTTGCCAACGATCCCCGTTTCGGCTCGATTCGCAACCAGTTCAGGGAGGTGAAGTCCACTTTGCGTTTGAGGCGAGTACGAATTCTGTTCGCCTGGAACGATCAGATCCAACCCACGCCGAGCGCGGAACCCTTTTTCGGCTTTTATGACGAAATAGTGCGGTCGCTGCCTGTGGGCGTGGAAGCGGTCGTGGTGCTGACCGGAGTGCCTTCATGGATGAGTGATTCGAGGAACTGGACGAACGGCGATCCGAGAGAGACCTTTGTAGAATTATGGGTCAAGAAGGTGATCTCACGATATAGGCGACAGGGACGCTTGGCGGCATACCAGATTTGGAACGAACCCAATAATCCTGATTTTCGAGAAAATCTAACGCTTGATGTCCTGACGAAACCGGCCAACTACGTCGAACTCCTTGCCCGCGCCCACTCCGTCATCAAAGGTGCGGCTCGACGCAAGAAGGTTATCAATGCAGCTACGACAGCTATCGCTCAGAATTTTCCTGAGACACTCGACTATAACAGAGCGATGGTTAACGCAGGCATACTCTCCTTTACCGATGCATACGCCGTGCATTACTACGGCAAGAACGTCGAACGGGTGATCGTGCCGGGGGGCGTGGCTGACTTTTTGAATGGCCTGGGAAAGGATATCTGGATAACGGAGTCTGGGGCGCAAGGGGTGACAAAGCAGCTTGAGTACGCAGAGCGGATATTTGCATTCCTCAAATCAAATGTTCCCGCCATTCGGCGTATCTACTGGTATCAGTTTACCGAGGATTCCCCGGCAGGGGTGACGTATGGATTACGTAACCTCACTCCGGGTTCTTTCGTTTCTGACCTGTATATCAATCTGCGAGACAGGCGGCGAGGCGTTCAGTTGCGACGCCTCAGCGTTGCAGCAACGGCAGAAAGCTCTTCGGCAACCTCGTGGCACGACGGCCGATTTGATACAGGAGATTCTAAGCAATAGTGTACGAGGCGCTCGGTCATTGTGAGCTCCTCAGCGCATGCTGCCCGCTCCGCGGCCGGTACACGCGCGAGCAATTCCTGAATCAGGATACCTATCGAGCGAACTTCAATCCGCTCGAGCGTCGCTCTCTTTAGCTCCGTATGCCCTTGATACAACCACGCTGCACCAAAGTCGCTGAGAAGCGCCCGTGAATTGTCGACTAAGATGTTATGGGCATACAGATCTCCGTGCAGAATGCCTTGTTCGTGGAGATGAGAGGCGGCAGAAGCTATTTGTGATCCATACTCGAGTGCAGTTGGAAACGGCAGAACCATCTCATCACCGTACACGTCGCGGGTGCAGCTCTCGAAGCTGGGCGGAGCGGCGAGATTTTTGAACGTCTCGGGCACAAGGTCGAGAACGAGGCCGAACTTATTTTCAGGATGATCCGAGAACTGAGCGATTGTCGAGGTTAAACACGGATGACGTCCGGCCCGCACAGCGGCTGAGATCTCGTCACATGCATCGCCATCGCTTGAGACGCGCGACTGAAATACCTTAACGGCAACCTCATACGCTTGTCCTTCCGGGGGTGTGTAGAGGGCTTTATATGTAGCACCGGAAGCCCCGCGCCCCAGCTCTGCGCCTAGTGAGAGGTGTGACCAGGGGATGGTAGGAGACTCCTTGGTACGGCTGTGGGCTGTGCTCGTACGAGGATTTCCTGCCAAGGCAAGCCAGGTAAGCGCAGGTAGATCGAACAGCCAGTCGGGAAAACGCTCGAAGCAGTTCGCAGAGAGCCTCAGCAGCTCAAGTGAGCGAAGAGTCGAACATGATTGAGGGAGCTCAGAGATGCGGTTTCCTGCCAGGAGAAGCTTTCGAAGTCGCGTGAGCGATCCGAAGCTTTCCGGAATCGACTGGATGTGGTTATCGGTCAGCGTCAACCATACTAAAGAGTGCGGGAGCGCATCGGTACAGATGTGTTCGAGCTGACACGATCGCATGCCGAGCATTCGTAACGAGTCGAGGTGACCGAGTACCCGAGGAATCTCTCTGAAACGGTTACCGCTCAAAAACAGAACTCTCAGCGAGCGGAGTTCGGAGATCCAATCGGGTAATGAATCGAGAGCGTTGCGACTCAAGTCCAGGATCTCGACAGTTGGGGCGTAGTCTAAGATCTCTTTGGGTACACTCGGGAGTCCGCTGGACCATGTCAGTCTACGCACGCCGAGCCCCTTGAGTGCCGCTAGCTCTTCGATGTTGGTAACGGTGAGTGATTGGGTCTGCATGGTGAAGGATCCTACTCGTTTTCCTCGACAGGTACCGTCTCTCCTGATGCGCTCACTCGAAAGACATTCCCAGCCGCTATAGAGTAGCGCTCGTGAAGAGGATAGCGTTGGAGGACCTGCTCCCACTGGGTCTCTGTGGACTTTCGAATTGCAATAAAGTCTGACAGGGTGGGATCGATCCACATATTTGCATATCCGTGGTCCTGCCAAGAATCACCTTCTATCAAAACGAGGGCAGGTCTGCGGGAGATGCGCTGGACCGTGCGGGCTACGTTGTCTGAGATGCTGTTGTAGTTCCTGTACGAGGGAAGCTCATCCAGGAGCAAGCCGGCGTTAAAAACAAAGAGTGCGCTGAACCCAAAGAGGGGTACGACTTTAAAACGGTAAGAAGGTATTCGATCCCAAGAGGCTATGATACCGATGCCGATCAACGCACACAGGTACGGTGTGGC
>JBILFA010000100.1:0-12660 GCA_044351795.1 Bdellovibrionota bacterium
CGATAATCATGGTTACGCATGACAAAGCTATCGCAGATCGAGCCAAGAGGCGCTTGGTTTTAGTCGATGGCGCTCTGGGGAGCGATACCTATGCGTTTTAAAGAAACGGTGCGCTTGTCGATAGAGTCGCTGCGCTCACAGAAGTTACGAACCGTGCTTACGGTGCTCGGTATGGTCATCGGCGTTGGGGCGATAGTTCTCCTCGTTTCGCTGGGCCAGGGAGCAAAGAACTACGTCCTTCAAGAGTTCGAGGGGCTGGGTAGTAACCTCATCGTCATTCAGCCCGGAAAATCCGACAAAAAGACGCACATGGGACCTCCGGTGGGCGCAGCAACACGCAAGATGACAACCGGCGATGTCATGGCGCTCGAAAAAAGAGCGCTGAATCTCGAAGCGGTGTCTGGGTTGGTGCTCGGTACGGTATCCACTCGCTTCGAGGATGCGATCGCCAATATCACTGTCTTTGGCACGAACGAACAGTTTCCGCAGATCCTAAACATCCCGGTGGGCCGGGGTAGCTACTTCTCACGGGAGGAGGACGAGTACGGCAGACGGGTGGTCGTTCTAGGAAAAAACGTAGCGATCGATCTCTTTGGTGATGAAAACGCGCTTGGGCGTTCGGTGAAGATGAACGAGAGTGAGTTTCGGGTGGTAGGTGTCTTGGCTGAGATGGGGGACAAGCTCGGACTCAATTTCGACGAACTCGGCTTTATCCCCACTCAGGCGGCGCTTAGGCTCTTCAATGACGATAAGCTCTTCGGGATTCGCGCCAAGGCGTCCTCGCGTGTCGGAGTCGATGATGCGGTCGCAGAGATAACCGAGATACTCAAGGAGCGCCGCGATGGTGAAGAGGATTTCACGGTCATCACACAGGTATCGATGATGGAGAGTATGAACACGATCCTCGATATGTTGACCTATGTTTTGGGAGCGATCGCGGCGATCTCGATGGTAGTCGGCGGAATCGGTATCATGAACATTATGTGGGTGACGGTTGTCGAGCGAACGCAAGAGATCGGCATCCGCCGGGCAGTAGGCGCACGTCGCCGTGATATCCTCCAGCAGTTTGTGGCGGAAGCTGTGGCGCTCTCCATGTTGAGCGGGTTCTTAGGAGTCGGCGGGGCGCTCATACTGACCTACGGCCTTCATTTCTTTTTCCCGAGTTTCGATATGCGCGCGCCGTTGTGGATATTAATCCCTGCGTTTTTGGTAGCTCTCGTGGTGGGAGTTGCGTTCGGGGTTGGGCCAGCGTGGAGGGCCTCGCGAATCGAGACGTTGGATGCTTTGCGGTACGAGTAGAGGTCTGTTGTCACAGTTCATCAATAGGACTGACTACTCGCGGCACAGGAGACTTCGCTACATGGGTATAGATCATAGTGGTTTTGACGTCGCTGTGCCCAAGAAGCTCTTGGATTAGGCGGATGTCCTTACCGTTTTCGAGAAGATGAGTCGCGAATGAGTGACGAAAGGTGTGACACGTGATCCGTTTCGTGAGTCCTGCAGCCTGAGCTGCTTGCTTCACCCCGTCCTCCATGTATGAGTCGTAGAGATGGTGCCGTTTGATCTCGCCTGTCCGAGGGTCTGTCGATCGTTGGATTGAGGGGAACACGTATTGCCACACCCACTCGACATCTGCGCGGGGATACTTCCGTGCGAGGGCATAAGGCAGAGAAACTCGGCCGAATCCGGCGGCGAGATCGCTTTGATGTGTTTGGCGGGCGTGTTCGAGCTGTTTGTGTAGATGCTTGATAAGTCTTTTCGGAAGAGGAACAACCCTGTCCTTGTTCCCTTTCGCATCACGAATGACAATTATGTGTTGGCCGAAGTCGACATCCTTGACTCTCAGACGAAGAGCCTCTGAGAGACGGAGACCGGCGCCGTAGAGCAAACACGCTATCAACCATTTCTGAGGTTTCGATTGGAGCTGGCGCAAAACTTCCTTGACCTCGTCGCGAGTCATCACCTCAGGCACTCGCTGTTTTCGTCTGGCCCACGTGATGTTCTTGAACTTTCCTAAATCTCTGCCCAAGACGTGTTTGAAAAGAAAGACGAGGGCATTGAGGGCTTGATTTTGAGTCGCAGGGGAGCAGTTCCTCTCGATCGCCAAATATGACAAGAAACGCACTATCTCCGCCTCGCCCATCTCTCTCGGGTGTCTACGCCCATGGAATCGCACAAAGCGTTGAATCCAGCCAATGTACGACTTCTCTGTAGAGTAGCTCAGATGTCTAAGTCGAATCCGTTGGCGTACTACATCGAGCAGCATGGGAGGATTAGTGTTAGTGGTATGCATGGCAACTATATCGCTACGAACGGAAAGAAGTTTCGTGATTTCTGGCGGAGATCTCCGGATCTGGTGATCTACCTTTCTTGGGTAGATCACCAGACAGCAGGATTTAGCAGGGAGGTCGATAAGTGCCTAAATGTGCGAGACAAATAATAATTTTGAGATGCAGTTGGCGAATGAGATATACTACGCGAAGTTAGAGTGAAGGGTAGATCAGCGGATCTGCTCAGTACTATGTTCGGTGACAAGATGAGACGCTTAGCAGTGCAATCGGGCACAAAAATGTTGTTGGGTGCGCCTTCACAGCCCATGCCACGGGAGCGGTCTGAAGCCCTTGCCCAATTGGCTTCCTCAACAGCCGGAATACTCGAAGCCCACCTTCCTCAGATGTTTGCCATCGGTGTGATGCAGGAACCCGCCCAAGTGCTTGTCGTTTGCATCGACCCCTCCGCCGATCAAGAGCACGTGCTCACTGCCATTGGTCAGGGTTTGTCGAAGATTCTCCCTCCCGACTTTCACCTTGATGTGTGGCCCGTCCTGCCCGGCAGCGACATGTTGGCCAACGTGCGCGGCGTAGGCTGCATGATTGCGCAAAACAGCCGCAAGCGACCATGGTGGAAACTGTGGTGAGCACCGAACCACCGGATGCAGCGGACTCGCGTCAACGTCTAAACTCATATCTTTATTCTGCGGCTGCGAGCCGCTGATCCTGGCCGTTAGGCAGGCTATGAACGAGGACATCAACAAGGAACAAATTCAGCTGGCGTATTTAGTTTGGCTTTTTATTTTGGGAATCTTAGTCTACAGCAATTTTTTTAATCCCAGTATTCAGGCAAATGAGAACGCAATATTCGGGAGTAAACCATACGGGATTCCATTGGCCATTTTTATGTCAATATTGCAAACGGTTTTCCTTTTGCCGATGATTCCTGTTTTGAAACATTTTACAGTATTAATTGTAAGGGCGCGTGGTCAAGGTAGTGGGTTGCAGCTCATCTCTATACTTTCGTATGCAATTAGAGATTCAAAATCGAAACACGCAATGGTAATTTGTATTATGGGCTTCATTTACTTTTTAGTACTAATGTACTTTTGGGTAACTTACTTTGCTCCAGCGACGAAATAATCTGCCTAACAAACAAAGCGAGCGGACGGCTGAAGCCGCCGCTCATTTGAACCGTTAGTGCCCCGCTAGGCATATTGGTAGTCTTTGGGCTCCTGTTGTACAAACGCACACGAAATGTAAAGTGCGTGGCCGCAGGAACTGCGGCTGTGCTGATTTGGCCGACCATTGTGAAATTGGTTCTTGTTCCACTGGCGGGCGACCCTTCGATGTGGCCGAGATAACGAATCGCTGCTCATCAGAGCCATCTACGAGCACTTATAATGGTCCGAAATCTCGACGAGAGCCAAAGGTTAGGTCTTTTCTATGAATTTCATGAGCTGGCTCGACGAATTAAGTAACAGGCCCATTAGTTGGCAGCTTTTCGTTGTCATCCTTGCGGGAGCAGGGGCGGTTGTGCTGCTATGGGGGCGCTGGGAATGGGGGCGACGTCTCGGCAAATGGGCGCGCGAGCAAGGCTATGAACTGACCGATTTCAGGGGGGCCACCCGAGAGGAGCGCAGATCTGTCGAATCATCGTTTGCCGATCGGGACTCGGATTGGCTCGAAGTCCTCATGGTAACTGTAAGACATACGAACGGGAAAGAGCGAAGGGCACTTATTTCGTTTAAGAGCTGGCTTGGAGTAGGTCCTTACCGGGTCCGAGACATTCAATGGATGGAGTGAAAGTCGACTTGCACTAACAATCAACGGCACAGGAGCTACGCCCTGCGCGTTCAGCGTTAAGTCCCTTATGAATATCAAAGATCACTGGATTGCCACGAAGGGTCTCCCCCTAAAATTTGATCTAGATAAAAACTCTGCCGCTACCGTGAAGGTGGTTTCCGGAGATTATTGGTATGGGATTAGTTCGAGCGATAGAGCTAAATGGAATTTAGTTCCTGATATTTTTAATGAACTGCTAAGTACCGCAGAAGAGTGTGATGTGGCTCTGAAAGCTATGATCGATGCCAGGAGTACTGAAGGCAAAATTGACAGTGAGTTTGATAGCAACGATTTTTATCTGAGAATTGGGCCCTCTATGGTGCAGATGGAACACGCGATATTCGCGGGATGTGAAGTTGAAATGGAATGGGAATTGTTTGAGCTTGCTTTAATAAGTTGGAAAGAATTCTTAGGAAAAGTAAAACGAGAGACTTAACAATGCGCGCCACGGGAGCGTCGCCCCGTGCGCGATACGTTATCCTTCCATAAATCATGAGACAAAAGGCCCTCTTTTTCCTGGTAGCACTAATGTTTCTGGCGGCTTCCGCGGTATACCTAACGCCAGTCGGCTGCGGGCTTGTTTCGGGGAAATGGGGATCTTCGGAAGGTCTAAGTGGGCTTTGCACAACTCAACTTTGTTACCGTTTTGGCAACTGTGGACACTGGGCCAACCCGCACGATCGATGCGCTGCGCTAAAAGAAGGCGATTCCGTTTCCAAGGTAGTATTCGAGTTGGGTCAGCCGGACACCGAAACCGCCGAACGACTCTCGTGGAACGCTGGGAAAGGCGGGACCGAAACCATCAAAGCACTTATTTCTGATGCTCGACTAACCCGGATAGAATGCGATAAAAAAGGATAACAAGAAAGTGGTGTCGGACTTCGCCCGCTTCGCGGCCTCGCCCCGCACTTAAAAGTTATAGCGCTATGAGATTTTTCTTATCAACGTTAAGTATGCTGCTTGTGGCGGTGATACTGGACGGTTGCGCACTTATGAATAGCCCTCAAGGAGAGTTTGCCCAATACGGCACGTGGCAGACATACTCGTCGACGCAAGTTCTGCGCTATCCTGACTTTGACCTATTATTCAAGGATGACCCAGGAGAGATCAAATCACTTGAGGGGCTCCCGATGGGTCCCGAGTATCATTTCACAGTTTCGAACGGTACGTCGCAGATCGGAGTAATTTGGAGCTCCGGAACGGGTGACATAGGTCCGTCCTTGTTTGAAATCAATGGGAAGACATTTTTTCTTGAGATGATTAGGTCGGACTATCTCGAAAGGCCAGTATCTGACGAGCAGATTGCGATATGGCCCGAGTCGGAATTCTTCAGGAGAAAGAATCGTTGGTGGTTTTGGTAGCACTCGGCGCCCACCGCGCTATAACAAAGCGGAGGAGCGCAGACTAGAAGCGGTCCAACGTAAGAGACAGAAATGAGTAATGGTGACCGCTTCTAGTCGCGCTCATCGCAACGTTACCCCTTGAGGTCCTATGCATATTCAACTAGCAGTCATTGATCAAAAGTTCGCCCAGGAGTTGTTTTCGATCGTGCCCGAAATCTTGAAGGGTCTGCCGTTAACTAAGCTACTGTTCGGCCACTCGCCAGATCTTGATGCGAGAATCAACGCATCATGTTTGTCATATATCAATAGATTGGATACCCGGCGCGAGCTCTTCAAAGAAGAGCTGCAAATTTCAGCTGACGCTAAGTCTGCAGCTTACTCCGCGATGATGGCACTAAATAGCTTGCCAGAATTTCATCCTCATTTAGAGGGAAATGCTGTGTTCTACGGACACCTGTTGGAAATTTTACAAGGGCGATTTACAGAATATGCGGTTCAACGATTAACTTGAATGGATAACAAAATATTCGAGCGGATCGCTGTCGCGCCCGCTCATTGAAGCGTTCTATGGCTTTGAGATATCTATGTGGACACGTTTTTTCTCCCTACTGCTGGCGGCCTGGTTATCCGTTCTACCTTTTGCTATCGCAGAGGGGCCTTCGGCGCCAATTAGGATGGGCGTGACACTGCCTCTTACAGGAGGCGGCGCTGAGTGGGGAATTGCCGCGAAGAACGGATTTGAGCTTGCTACCTCTGAACGGCCAGATCTATCCCGTGCGATTTCTTTTAAGTTTGAGGATACCCAGCTCGAGCCGAAGAATGCGGTTACAGCATTCAATAAGCTTGTGTCCACTGACAAAGTACAATTGGTATATGACTTCGGGGCTGCCACAACTGGCGCGATGGGGCCGTTGGCAGATCGCGCTCAAATCCCCCTTTTGAGCTCCTCCTTTGATCCGTCAGTGGCAGCCGGTAGGGCCTTTGTTATTCGCTTCGCCAACTATTCTGGGCAATACGCGGACCAAGTGCTGCGCTACCTTCGGAGCAAAGGCTACAGGCGCTATGCCGTCGTGGCTACTGAAAATGCATTCTTCAAAAGTCTGGTGGATGCGTTCCGCACAAAGCTGAATGAGCAGGAATCCCTCGTCATCTTAGAAGAAGTTGCACCGGATGTGGTCTCGTTTAAGACGATCATTTCAAAACTGAAGCACGCCGCTGGAAGTCAGAAAATCGATGCTTTAGGCCTCTATGTTCATGCCGCACAGGGAGTTCAATTCGCTCGCGAGTTAAACGAACAGAAGTTTCGTATCCCACTCTTTGGTTCGGATGCATTCGAGAGCCCCGCCGTCATTAAAGACTCGCAAGGCAACATGGAGGGTTTGGTGTACCCTAATAACACTGTCAGCGATTCTTTCCGCAAGCGATATGAGGATCGATTTGGAAATACGACTCAAATTACCTTTGCTGGAAGCACCTATGATTTGGCTATGCTGATTGGAGATATACTGTTGGGTCCATCAGCACCCCGTACGTCGGCCGAAATCCTTGATCGATTAAAACAATCAGGTGAACGAGTCGGCGTTCTTGGCCCGTTCCGGTTCAGAGAGGAAACGGGCATAGGAAAGTATTTTGAATTTCCGATTGTCGTGAAGATAGTTAAAGACGGACAGATTCAAAATATTGAAGTAGAGCCATAGAACAAATGCGAGGATTGGACGCGGAGGAACCGCGCCAATCACGAAAGCGTGTGTGACGAGCATGACTCCTGCGTTGACGGTGTAAGTCCGTTAGTCAAGGCAGATGGAGCTGGAGGCTTAGCTAAGGAGGTAAGGGTAACATCGCGAGGTGTTGTCTGAAGGAAGCCCCGAGTGCGAGGACACTGAGGCGACGTACAGGAACCGGATTTGAGGCGTGACGACGTCTGGGTAGAGCGGGCACGTGATCGCAAAGACCCATCCATCAAAGGACGCGTTTTGTAAACTCCGGCGCTTGTGGTGTTCAAACGTAGAGAGTCTTACCTCGTGAGATCTTGTGCATGCCCTGGGAAGTGGCGAGCCACTGAAATTGGCTGAGGAGATGGCGACATCTTCTGACCGTGTGCGAGAAGTCAGCACCCGTTCGGCAGGCTCAGGGTGCCTTGAGCGTAGTCGAAAGGCAGAGAGCGTAGTACCTAACCCTTTCTAAGAGCTGCGGCTGCAAGGATTTGGCTAGGGAAGGCTCAAACGGAGATAGTTACGGCGAGTACGTGACAGGCAACTCATGTCAGGAAACGTAGCAGGAAATAGGCGCGAGTCTAGCCAGAAAGGCACAGGTCGGGGTGAAGCCCTAGAGGTGCGTAATGCGGGCGCTAAATCCGACATGGTGGAGTGTGACAGGGAAAGCCTTGCGAGTGAACGACTACTAGAGGAGGTATTAGAGAAAGAGAACCTAGAGCGAGCCCTGAAGAGGGTGAAAGCGAATAGAGGTGCCCCAGGGGTGGACGGAATGACCGTTGAGGAACTTCCGCGATACCTACGTGATAACTGGAGCTCCCTGAAGGTAGCGCTCATCAACGATGCCTACCGGCCGAGACCTGTAAGGAGTGTGGATATACCGAAGCCGGATGGAGGGGTGCGCAAGCTTGGTATCCCGACCGTTCTGGACCGATTTATCCAGCAAGCACTTTTACAGATTCTACTTCCTCACTATGACCCGCGATTCTCACCGTACAGCTACGGTTTTCGTCCAGGGAAGAATGCACACCAGGCAATTATCCAGGCTCAAACGTATATCCGTGAGGGGTACGAGTGGGTGGTAGATATCGACTTGGAGAAATTCTTTGACCGGGTACATCATGACCGATTGATGGCGGGATTATCGCGGGATATCTGTGATAAGCGAGTGCTACATCTTATTCGACGATTCCTGACAGCAGGAATCATGGAAGGTGGAGTTGTAAGCGCGCGCATGGAGGGTACCCCACAAGGGTCACCACTATCGCCGCTTCTGTCCAACATTGTACTGCACGAGCTTGACGAAGAGTTAACGCGTCGAGGGCATAAGTTCGTTCGATATGCAGATGACCAAAACATCTACGTTAAGAGCGAGAGCGCAGGGCAACGTGTGATGGCATCGGTGACAAAGTTCATCACGAAGCGACTCAAACTCAAGGTCAACGAGGGAAAGAGCGCGGTTGATAGACCCTGGAAGCGTAAGTTACTTGGGTACACCTTTAGCTCCAAGGGAAGTCGGCGCAAGGTTGCAACTCAGGCGATTAGGCGATTTCAGGATAAGGTACGAGCCATCACGCGGCGCACAGGGGGCAAGAGCATCGAGCAGGTTGTTGGTAAACTACAACAGCTGATTCGGGGGTGGAGAGCCTACTTTGGACTTGCAGAGGTATCGCGAGACTTTAAGTTGCTCGACTCCTGGATTAGACGGAAGCTTCGATGTCTCATCTGGAAACAGTGGGGTAAAGCCCGGTATCGCGAGCTGAAGCGTAGGGGAGTACGCATGTACACTGCCTGGGTCACTACCAAATCCGGTAGGGGGCCCTGGCGGCTAAGTAATAGCCCCGCCGTGTTGCAGGCGCTACCAGCTAAAGCACTTGCTTCTCTTGGACTACCGACTCTGGGTAAAGTACACTCGTAACGATAACAACCGAACCGCCCACTACGGACCCGTATGGTGGGTGGTGTGAGAGGAGCCGCTTCGTGAGGGGCGGCCCTATCTCGATTATCCGGATGAGTGCGAAGAAGCTCTCGGCTATACTCATGAATTAATTGCTCTCTTATCCATTGGCAATCTAGCTTTATGCGCACATTCCGGTCTAATCCGGCAATTTTGCAGGTAGCTAATCCGGTATATTCCGGTATATAATCCGGTATCATGAATACTGACACTATTCTAATCACCCCGGAATTGCTTGCCCTGCTGTCGGAACTCGACGAGTTCAAAGGGGCCTGGCGTGCCTTGGGAACCCTTGCGCCCGAAAGGCTTAAGGCCCTGCGCCAGGTCGCTACCATCGAAAGCATCGGCTCGTCCACCCGCATCGAGGGAAGCAAGCTGACCGACCGCGAGGTTGAAAAGCTACTCGCCAATCTGGCAATCAAACGCTTTGGCAGCCGCGACGAGCAGGAAGTCGCCGGATATGCCGAGGTGATGGAGACCGTTTTCCAATCCTGGTCCGACATCACCATAACAGAGAACCATATCAAGCAACTCCACCGCGACTTGCTGCGCTATAGCGACAAGGACGAGCGTCACAGGGGCACATACAAAACACTTCGCAATGATGTTGGAGCCTTCGATGCTGATGGCAAAATGATAGGCATCGTGTTTGAGACGGCGACGCCCTTCGATACGCCGCGCCGCATGGAAGAGCTTGTCGCCTGGCTGAATGAAGCCCGCGAGCTGCGTCGGGTTCATCCGCTGCTGATCGTTGCCGTCTTCATCGTCACTTTCCTAGAAATCCATCCCTTCCAGGACGGCAACGGACGACTGTCGCGTGTTCTGACCACGCTCCTGCTTCTGCAGGCGGGCTATGCCTATGTCCCGTATTCCTCGCTTGAAAGCGTCATTGAGAACAGCAAGGAAGGCTACTATCTGGCCCTGCGTCAGACGCAAGGGACCATCCGCAGTAACGCCCCCGATTGGCAGCCCTGGTTTATGTTTTTTGCGCGCGCCCTCCAACAGCAGAAACGCCGCCTCGCGGCGAAAGTGGAGCGCGAGAAGACCGCGCTTTCCACCCTGCCACAGCTGGCTATGGATATTCTCGATTACGCCCGCGAGCAGGGGCGCGTCACAACGCGCGATATGGTACGCAAACATGGCGCAAGTCCCAATACGCTGAAAGCCACCTTCGCCTCGCTCGTCGCCAAGGGACTCTTGGCTCGCCACGGCGGAGGCCGTTCGACCTGGTATTCTCTGCCATAGAAGAAAACCACGCAGCGGCTTAGACGCTCTTTCAACTCCCTTTTGCATGGCGAATGGCCAGTATTCCCTGACCTAACTCCGCATCTTTTGCTCGTAAGCGAAGAGCCTCCGAAAGTCGGAGTCCGCAACCATACAACAGAGTGGCGATGTCGATGGCGAGCAGTTTCGGTCGATTGCCAGGTGAGAGAGAAATGCAGCTATCTCCTCCTCTCCCATCTGCGCCGGATGGCGTCTAGGCTAGCCATCCGTATCGGACCCGAACCCAATCCTTCTCTTTTTGGGAGGTGGTACCGGATTCATTATTTCTCTTATTGCGTCAAAGACCACCTTGAACTGATGATCGTATCGTTTTTCGAGCAGGAACAGTTTTTCAGCAAGCTCGGTGTGAGACTCGATCAAGGAGCGAAGTCTCACGAACGCTCTCATGATCTCGATATTGACGGCTATCGCTCGGGGACTATTGAGTACACCGGACAGCATAGCGATTCCCTGCTCTGTGAACACGTAAGGTAGGTATCTCCGACCGCCGCGACCTGACTTTGAGATGCCAATTTGGCATCTCAAAGCGCTAGCCTCCTGTTCTGACAACTGAAACATAAAGTCTTCGGGGAAGCGTTCGCGGTTTCTTTGAACCGCACGAACGAGCGCGCCGGTTTCGGTGCCATACAAGCGAGCAAGATCCTCGTCGAGCATTACCTTTTGGTTTCGTATCAAGTATATGCTTTGCTCGACCAAGCGACGACTCATCCTCTCTTCCATGAGGGCGCTGATTTCACGGTCGGTCGATATCGTGGCACGATTGGACATGGCTGGACTAAATCAAACGGAAGTAACAGTTGCCTGAATCACTTCTATGAGGTCAAGCTATCGCCGCAGAGCAAGCCCACTGCAAGAGAGTCGGGTCGGTGTCTCAAGTGGATATCTCTCTCAGATCCAGTGGAGCAACACCTACAGCCCCCAAGTTTAAGGGTTCGGATCACTGAATCTAGCGAGGGGAGCTGGGATGAGTTCGATACTGAGGACTGAGCATCCGATAACTCATGAGGCGGGCAGAAATCCTCTCGACGTCTCTCTAAACTAAATGTATTACTTTGGCTGTGAATCCAACTATTTACTCTGAAGGTCCGTACCGCTTTTCTTCTTCTCAACAGAAGAGCCCAGACCTCATGTACATGTGATAGCATCAAGCGGATGAGGAGAAGTTTTGGCTTGAGCCCGTCGTCGCGCTGGCGGACTCGAAGGGACTAAAGCCCCTCGAGCTTCGGCGCATTCAAAAGATTGTGGAGCGTCAACGTGAAAGGTTCCGGAAAGCTTGGAAAGATTTTTTTGGGGTGTGAGGTAGCGAATATCTCACCCTTCGGCGTATGGGTGCTCGTAAGTGGGCACGAGTATTTCCTCGACCACAAAAAGTTTCCTTGGTTTAAAGAGGCTGCGGTTGAGGATGTTCTGAATGTAGAGAGTCCGAGAACTGGGCATCTTCGATGGCCCGCCCTTGATGTGGATTTACACCTTGAGTCTATAAGTTCCCCTGAGCAGTTCCCGTTAGTAGCTCAAACAAAAGCGCATAACAAAAAGGCGGCCCGGAGGACTAAACGTCCCCGCACGCACTAACGTTCGGCAGCACCTTGATGCTGCAACGACAAACAGGAGTGAGTTCATGAGCATTCAAAGTGGCGGTCGGCAGATATTGATTCACGGCATGGCTCTAGTTCTGGTTGGCCTACTATGGGGTCTTGTGGTGCCACATACACCACATCCCCGGCTTGCCCTTGGAGCTCATATACAGTTCGTTACTAATGGCATGCTAATCATTGTTCTCGCCGTACTACTTCTCAAACTTCCGCACCGCATCAGCCCGAAGTCAGTCTGGGTGATGGTAATAGCCGCCTGGCTGACTTGGCTAATGGCAATATCAGAGGCAGCCAATGCCTGGTGGGGAACAACGCAAATGCTGCCTATTGTTGCAAGTCAGGCTGGAGTAACAGGTGGGCAGGCATGGCAAGAGTTGCTCGTCAAGGTTTCGCACATCTCCGCTGGTCTCGGTTTGATCGCAGCATGGGGGCTACTTCTCGCAGGTTTTGTAAAAACTCAAACCGGCACAGAATCTGGCGATGTATAGGATGAAGATATCCTTGCCGAACCCATCATTCCACCGGACCAGCGTGAAGAGTCGCGTAGGCCGGCGAATTCAAGCGTTCACAGCCGGGAGTGCTAGGGAAGCGAGGCAAAACCCCTCCCTGCTGCGAAAGCGGATCTTGGGTTGCTCTTCAATTTTCACGACGGTGAAA
>JBILFA010000102.1:0-12607 GCA_044351795.1 Bdellovibrionota bacterium
TCGCCGAAGGATGCGAGACATCCGACTCTACGGCAGTGCCGGTCGATTCAACGAGTAGACTCCTACATGTAGTTAGCGCACTAAGTGTCGACAACGAACAGCCGTAGCCGGTTTCTGCGCTCAAAATCCCGTTGCTACCGCTTCGAGAGCCTCGTTGATTGAGCGTTCCACGAACTCTTGCTGAATGAATCCCTCGCCGAACACGTACGCGGACGACTTCCAGAATTGGGATACCTCTACCTTTCCCTTTTTGATGTCGACCTTAGTCGTCATTGACGTATCGAAACGTTTTATCTTGAAGAGATAGCTTACGGCCAAGGTTTTACCTTCGAATCGAAATCCGAGCTGTAACTCCTCGAGGAGCGAAAGTCGCCGAGAGTCCGGTGCCTTGAGTTTTGCGACAACGTGTCCGTCTTTTGATGACACTCCCTTGTTGGTGAAGTTAAATACCGTCTCCATGGTATCGATGATCGCTTGCACGTGCTTATGAGGCTTAACGGTGAGAGGAAGCTGTCCGAGCAACGACGACAAGGAGGAGTTCCCGTAGAGCAGGTAGGGGCTCTGTGTGCGATCTGCGATCGGACAATTACGATCGAGCACCAGCGTCCAATTCCGAGTGGCCGTCGCCTGCGGCATCAACTCAACTTCCGGCTCTATGTCGGCTGAGAATATGTCTTCAAAGGCGTCCTCGGCCTTAGCCTTGACCTTCTTCGCATCACCTAGGGAGAGCTTTACGCGCAGGTCGCAGACTTTTAGTAACTCCGTGCCATGATTCTTTACGCTCAAGGTACCCTGTACTGTATCGCCTTGATACAGATCGTGGCTCGGCACCTCAAGTCGAAACTCGAGTGGCTGATTAAAAAAGACTCCACGCATACGCGCCTCCTGTGTAAATCCTGCGGCCACCTCGGCATAACCGATCGTACTCCAGAGGGCAATCATCGCTCCGTTAGGCTGGAATTGAAACCTTTAAACTAACTCTATATGATCAGGCGATATGAGAAACCGTAGCCGCCCGCATGTGCGTTGTGAAACCTGCTATATGCGGCGAGATCTCTGTTTTTGTCGACTTATAGAGCCGATCCATTCCGCCACCAAGGTGCTTCTCGTTGTGCATCGAGGAGAGGCTCAGAAACCCACGAACACAGCTCGCTTGATAAAGCTACTCATGCCTCAGAGCGACATTCGCTACTATGGACTGGCTCATGAGAAGCTCGATATCGCCGCGGATATACCGAGCGGTACTACGCCCTTAGTGCTTTTTCCAGAGCCCTCTGCGCCGATTCTCGACAGTCGATACATCGCACAGATCAACCAACCGATCACCCTGATAGTACCCGATGGTACGTGGAAACAGGCTCGCAAGATCGCTCACCGACTACAGAGCTTGAGTGGTATTCCCCGGGTGCGACTCGCCCCGGGAAGCAGTAGCCGGTACCAACTCCGTAGGAACCAGGCTCCGCAAGGGCTGTGCACGATTGAAGCTGTTTCACTGGCTCTCGAAGCTATAGAAGGACCTTCCATCAGAGAGCAGCTGGATCGATACCTCAGCGTCTTGATTGAGCGAGTTCAATGGGCTCGTCGAACGTCGCAGGAATTCGGGGGAACCAAGCCCTACTGTGTCGGTCCTGCATCGGGGCTTCCGTAAGAGGCATGATCTACCTGTCTTTTAGGGATGACTATGATAAAGCGAGTGTTCTCCGAACCTGTATCGAGACGCAATACTCCGCCGTGATCCGTGAGGATATTGCTCGAAATACTGAGCCCTAATCCCGTGCCGACTCCAGGTGGTTTGGTTGTAAAAAAAGGGGTCATGATCCTCTCCCTAACATCGGAGTCGATCCCGCGACCGGAGTCAGTAACCGAGATCTCGATAGAGCCGCCCAGATCCCTACCCTCCAAGCGCACCCAGCGCGAGTCAAGGCCGTCCACTGCGTCGCAGGCATTATTGAGGAGATTGAGAAGCACCTGAGAGATCTGCGAGGCTCTACAATCTATGCGCCATTCGGCAGGAACATCCCCGAGCTCGAGCTTAATTCCCTTGCTCCCAAAGCGCGCAGAACACAGATCTAAGGTCTCATCTATTATCTTTCTGATCGGAATCGACGAGAACGGATCGCTTGTTGAATCGCGCGAGAAGTCTCTTAATTCGGATACGATCGTGGATATGCGCTTTACGCATGTTTTGATGCGAGATGTGTGCGTCTGAACCGCCTCCGCATCCAAGATGCTGCTATTGGCTAAGGTAGTAATCAGGTGAGCTGTAAGGGAGATACTCGACACGGGATTGTTGATCTCGTGTGCTACACCGGCTGCAATCTCCCCGAGCGCTGCCATCTTCGACGCGCTCACCAATGCTGCGAGCTGCTCCTTCTCACGCATGTTTACACGTTGTCTCGTGATCACGCTTCCGAGTTGAAGCGCCAACAGCTCGAAGAAGCGGGCGAGGTTTTCATGATTAAGAGGGGGGCTTTCGGTAAAGAACTCGAGAACTGCCGCAACTGCTCCCTCTACAATGATCGGAACCGCAACACCTGTGAGACATGGCGACTCCGATAACGAATCCCTGCGTGAGAACTGTGGATCTCGTTTTACATCGGCTAGCCAGACAACGCTCTCTCTTTCCCAAGCCCTACCCGGAAGACCCTCGCCGCGCGCGAATCGTATCAAGTCAGTTCGCTCCTGCAAGGCTCCATATCGGCTAGGGTCACTGACATACCACGCGAGCGCAGAACGCAAGTAGGGCTCCTTTCCGCCGGTGTTGATGTACACGTGGGCTATATCCCAGTGCAACGCCTCACACACAGCACTGACAACAACCGCATACGCTCGGTCGGCGTCATGGAGATGATACGTCCGCACGGCGAGCTCATGAAGGAGTTTCGAAACCTTGTACTCCCACTGCAAGTTTGCATTTGCATGCTGCAGCATTTCACGAGCGATTCGTTGGCTCTGAATAAAGAGTAGGAAGTCGAATACGGGATCTGCTACCGGAAAATCGGCGAACTGAAGGCCAACCGAATTAATCTGGTACATATCTGTGAGGGTCGGTGTGAGCACAAAAAAATAGGTTTCGGCTTCGACATCGAGCGGTACGACCTGTCCGCGTAGTTTTATGCCTGGAGCATCCCTTGGTGAAAGAACAACCAACTCTCCAACGAGATCGGCCAACGTATTCCCGGAAAACCCGATCGATGGCTGCTCAAGGAGCAAGACATCCCCAAAAAGTATCTGGGATTCGAGCCTTGGATGCACTTTGCGCAAGGCTCTCCCTATGAGAGAGAGCCGACCCACGCTGTTGGTCACAAAAGAAAAGGGATGAATAGCATCGAGGACCCGCTGACTGAGAATCGTTGTCATAGGCTATAAGAAAAACACCTCGAACTCGTCATGATCGGAGCGAGTACCTCTCTCAACGTGATCAATTGTGACGGGCTCGTCGAACTTTCGGGCTAATCCTTCCAAAAGCCCCACCACCATTGGACCGAGTCCCTCTCGAGAAGAGAAATAGTGCACTGTTATGTGTTTGTCGGAGTTCTCGACCACGTTGAACCTGGGTGGTTTGATCTGCGTCATCATCGCTCCCATATGTCCGTGCATTCGATTGAGGTTCCTGAGACAACTTCGCATGTCCTGACCGAACATCTTCATGATGTCCCCGTATCCGTAATCAGCGGTGAACGTAATCCAGTGATCTCCGAAACGACGCAGGATCTCGTTGGTGGTCATTCCAAGCTTCTCCGCGGCAGCATGGACGAGCCGGTACGAGATAGCATCATCGTACGGTTGTAATGGTTCGATTTCGCCGCACTCGAGTTTGGCGGCGGCACACACCTCTTGCCAGCCGCTCTCCCCCCGCTCGACACACACCAAATCCTTCATTGCCTGGTGAATCAATCCGTACATAGCTTCCTGTAAAAAATGACTAGCCGACTAATTCTGAGCAATACTTTTCTAGTCTTGACCATTTCACGTGAAAAATACGTTTCGGTCCAAGGCCTAGCCCACTAAAAGGTATCCGTATCGTGAGCTTCAGCGCACAAGCGCTGCGCTGTCTTGAACCAACATAAGCTCAACGGCAACAACTTACATCTCTTCTCACGATATTTCTCCCAAATTTGGCGTCTCTAACAAGAGGAGTAGGGTAAACTCCGAACGCCCGTGGCCCCTTAACATTATCTCCATCATGGTGCAAAGACACAATACCATGGGTCAAGTATCTCACCCTGCAGCTCGCGCTTTAACAGAGGCAACTTCGAGGGGGCTCTCTAGGAGCCGGGAGCGTCCTGCTTCACGCTAACATCGATATGGAGGAAACCTATCCCGGCGATAATCCCTGGTGCCCACAGCGGATTTTGCGGCTAGCATCCGCTGGATGAGATCCGCTTCGATACGAACACTACACCCCAGAGGCTTTCCGTACATCATCGCTAACGAAACTGCAGAGCGCTTCAGCTTCTACGGCATGAAGGGGATACTGGTTGTTTTTATGACCTCCAGCCTGGTTACCGCCACTGGAGGCCCCGATCCCATGACCGAGAGCGAAGCTACCTTGTGGTATCACCTGTTCACGATGGCTAACTACCTCTTTCCTCTAGTGGGTGCCTTGATTGCGGATATGCTATGGGGAAAGTATCGTACGATCGTCGTTCTCTCCCTGGTGTACTGTTTCGGACACCTCGCGCTTGCGCTCGACATCACGCGAGCAGGTTTGGCGGTGGGGTTACTGCTTATCGCGATAGGCTCAGGCGGTATCAAGCCGTGCGTCTCGGCACACCTCGGGGATCAGTACCGCTCATCAGGAAATCCACGCATCACTGAGGGATTTAGCCTCTTCTATCTAGCTATCAATCTCGGAGCCTTTCTCTCATCGCTCCTGATACCGTTTATTCTTGCGCGTTATGGCCCGCACGTCGCCTTTGCCGTGCCGGGAGTGTTCATGGCGTTTGCGACCTTCGTATTTTGGAAGGGGCGAACGACCTTCATCTCTCTACCTCCAACTTCCCGGCGTGAGTATGTGCGTGAGATCTGGAGCTCAGAAGGTCGCATCCAAATCGGTCGGCTCATCATACTTTTCTCTATAGTCGCGGTTTTCTGGTGTCTCTTCGATCAGACCGGCTCTTCATGGGTGTTGCAAGCCGAACACCTTGACCGCTCAATTACGTTGCCATTTGGGGTCACCTTCGAGATCTTGCCTGCTCAACTCCAGGCCATAAACCCGCTTCTCATCTTGGTTTTTGCGCCTCTGTTTTCAAGCTTCTTCTATCCATGGCTTCATGCGCGGGGATGGCTCTCTAACAGATTGAAGATGCTTAGCGGCATGCTCCTCGCAGCGCTCTCTTTCGGAACTGTCGCATTTGCTCAATGGTTACTTCTTAATGGTGCTCACGTATCGGTCCTGTGGCAGGTGGCGGCCTACACTCTGATGACGGCTGCTGAGGTACTCATCTCAATTACGGCGCTCGAGATCGCCTATACTCAAGCACCTAAGTCCAGCACGTCCCTGGTAACAGCCCTCTTTTATATCGGCGTGGCGCTTGGAAATGCCATTACTGCGCTCGTGACGGGAACCTTAGAAGATGTGGTGGGCGGACCGAGCAGCACTTCATTCTTCGTCTTCTTCACTCTATTAGCGCTCCTGATGTCGATACCGATCGGGCGCTGTGCACACAACCTCGAGCATACGACACCGAGATGAGAGCGGCGATCGCCTCTTCAGCTATGAAGGGACTACGAGGGCACACAAGAGAGGTAGAACGCCCATCTTCCTGAACAACATACTCCCGAGAACCTTTGTGAGGACGATCTTTTTTATATCTAAGGAGAAGACGCAAAACTCCGCTATCGCGTGCTTTTGCCTCGTTTCCGTAAGTATGAAAGGATTACCGTCAATCATGAAAGAGAACGACGATCTTCTCATATCAGCGCAGCCCGTCGTCGAGCGCCCGCCGCGCTACGGGCGGGAGTTTTATCGAGGTGTCGATACTGTATCTTTGGCGCGTGCTCTTTTGGGATCTCGACTGGTAACCAGCTCTCGTGGAACCGTTACCTCTGGAATGATCGTAGAGGTGGAAGCATACCTGGGGAGCGACGACCCGGCATGTCATGCCGCCAGAGGCAAGACCGCTCGCAATGCAGTGATGTTCGAAGCAGCAGGGCACTGTTATGTCTACCTCATATACGGGATGTATCTGTGCATGAATGTGGTGAGTGATCCGGAGGATGTCGGAAGCGGAGTGCTACTTCGAGCCGTTGAACCACTGGAGGGGGTTGCTGCAATGCAGAGGCGACGGTCGGGGGGACGGTCCAAGGTGTTACCACTGCGCGACCTGGCGCGCGGCCCAGGTCGGCTGTGCCAGGCTTTAGGGATATCGCGGGGATTCGGCGGAGAACACTTTGCTACATCCTCCCGCCTCTGGATAGAGCCGTATAAAGAGATCCCGGCCGAGGGCATGGCGTGCTCCGGTCGTATCGGAATCACGGCCGGTGCGGAGTTGCCTTTGCGATTCTATGTCAAGGATAGTCCGTGGGTGAGCGGCAATCCTCGCTAACGCATGCGCATTGGTCGGAAACCGCAACGAACTGACCCTTTTTGTCACTCTTGGTCCGACCGTAAAGTGACGTATCCTTTGACTGAAAAACAACATCCTCGTACTCTTATACAATGACCAAAGTAGGATCGCATGTATCTGCTGCGACGCCCGCGGACGCCTCTTTCGAGTATCAGCTCCTGTCCGGAATCGCCGCTTATCAAAAAGCCCTAAATGTTCCGGACCGCGTCCAACTTAAAACGTGTAAAAAGAGAATCCAGGAGCTGCTAAAAGGGATACAGGGGCCGGAGCAGGCAGAGTTACTTCCTACACTTATGGCGATGCCGCAATTAGGAAACTCGACTCTGACAATTTCTGCCCTCACGGCTATCGGAAATCTCGAAGGCGAGGGGGCTCGCGCTGTCCCCATGATTCTCGCTGAGGGACTCAAGGGAAGCGATGACCTCTTCAGGACCGCATCGTACGCCTTGGGATCTATTCCAGGCCGCGCCTCGGTTTTGGCCCTTGTAGAACTGTTCGAAGGGCGCAGAAAATACGCGCTTCTTACCGACGCTACCTTGCCGTCATTTATTCTGCACGGTCAAGAGTGCGCCCCTTTCATATCTCAGGTAGAGGACACTCTTAGCCGCATCGCTCCACAAGGGGCTTTTGAACACCTAGAGCTTCTCAACACCCTTAGGTGGCGATTGCGCGAGCTGCGCGCCCTCGATTATCTGGGTATCGATTTTCCGGATCAGATACTCTTGGATCCCCTTATCCAGTCACCCGACAAAGCGATCGGAGACCTCATTGAGTTTGAACGAAAGGAGCTCCCCGATCGCGAAGGTCTCGCTGTACAAGAGCGATTCCGGTTCTGTATCCAGGATAGCAAGAGCGAGATCGGGCTCGAGATACATCGGCTTCCAGGAGAACATCCGAATTATTTGGTGACCTTCGTGGAGGACGAGCTCGGGTACGGTGTTCAGATCCCTGAGATCGTCGATTGTCTAGCAGCAGTTATAACAGCTCAGTACGGCCTAAACCCGCGCACTACGAATTGGACTACCCTCACCAAACGGGAATCCGGCTACGCGAGCGGGTCGAGAGATGAATACAGACTCTACTCGTTGAAGCACGAGCCAGCATCGGGTCGCTATAGCCTCTCAGGCGAAATCGAATTCAAGAGCCTTCGCCGACCTCTTGCCTTCGTATGCGGTAATCACATTTAAGTCGGCAATTCGAAGGAGTAGCTGTTACACCTTGCGCATCGCTCTACTGCGGGCAAGCGCTATCTGATGCATGCCGCGCTCGTCGATATCGGGATCGTTGTCAGCCACGAGCAACACGATATAGATCCCTTCGACCCCCTTCTGACGTCCGGCTCTCCCGGCTGACTGTATGTTTTTCTTAGGCGAGGAGAGGGGGACCCAGCGGATAACGCGCGAAACCATCGGGATGTTGTGTCCTGTATCGCCGGAGGATGTGGAGCACAGCACTGTCAAATCGCCGCTGCGAAACGCGTCCAAATTTTCGCGCATCCCGAGCCTTTTGGCCACGCTTCGGCCTGCATACCACCCTGCCTTAATTCCCGCGGACGTGAGCCGTTCAGCAAGCACCCGTGCCTCGAATTTCTGTTCAATCATGATCATGGACTTCTCGCCCGGAGGCACGGCGCGAAGAATTTCGAGCAGGGCGAGCTCCTTTAGATCACTACGCTCCGAGCTGCCGAATTCCTGCAAGAGCCGCTCATCGAGAACATCGAGTCGCGAAGGAGTACGTTGACGAGCTCTTTTTGTGCCGCTCGGCGTTGCTGCTGCGGGCAATTGAGCGTCGTGATACGAGAGGATCTCACGCCATGAGCGCGGAGTGACTCGCGTATACGATGTTCGCTCCGACTGTTTGTACCCGCCGTAGTCGCTTCGATAGAGACGCCTAAATTCTGACAACAGCTTCTTCGCGGTCGGCTCGGTCATGGCCCAATCAAGAGCTTGTTTCATCTCCGGCCGACGACAAAGTCTGACGTGACAGTTCGTAAGAGCCGCTGGGCGGGACTCTTTAGCGGGCCAGATCGCTTGGAGCATTTTGCGCGCTGCCTCACGTGCGAATGCACGTCTACCTTTGGAACGTAGCGCGTCGAAATAGCGCAGGATAGCTCCCATTTCGCCGACTCGTGAAAGAGCAGAGGAGAGTCCTGGGGTCTGAATCTTGTTCTTACGGCAATTCTCAGTCAGCTTGCCAAGAGCCTCCAGGATCACCTTTTGCGACGCCAGAAACTCAGAGCGGGCAGGGAGTGTCTTAGCATCATCAGTGTGACACGTATCCTTGAAAGTCTTTGTAGCTTCAATGACAGCCCTGTGAAGAGGCGTTTCCTTCTGCAGGAGCCTCGGGTCAGATACCCACATCGGTAGCGCGTTCAGCAGCTCTCGATAGGTCCCTTTGTAGGCATCCCTTAAACGCTCCACATGCCTGCGCGTCTCAGGATCGAGAGCGACCTGTGTCGTTTCCCACCTCTTTGCCTCGGAAGGTATCACAAGCTTTTCGTACCGAGCCTGTAGGGTTTGTGCCAAATCGTGACGCTTCCCTATGGTATCAGCAGGGGTACCCGATTGCGCCCAGAGCCGGATCGGCACTCCATGCTTCTGAAGCCTGATAACCTCGGCGGCGATGGCCCGATACGCGTACCTCGACGGTTCATCCCTGAGCAGGTCACCGTGCATAAGATGAACTTCATCGAGGATCACCAGACCGAACTGCGTTAACGGAGCTGCGAGGGACGCGGCGATATCCGCATGAGGATCGGGTATGAATGGCTTGAACGTCTGCGGTGTACCGACAACGATTCGCGCCGCGCCCCGCAACAGCGCCTCTCGTTTCTCTATTGAAAGTGCTGTGCGCCCCGTGAACTCTGCGACCTCTTCGGGCTGTAGATTCAGGAACACCTTGATGTCTGCGAGCGCTTGAGCGACGAGATCGTGCTGAGGAGTAAGGTAGAGCACCTTTGCCTTGGGGTCTCGAGAGAGGAGTTCGGCGGAACGCAGGAGAGCTAGAACCGTCTTTCCGGCGGCGACCTCGGCTCGATAGAGGAGATTCTCCCCAGGAACGAGGCGCTCTCTGAGGATCTGCGATGCTACGAATTCGAACTGCTCCTTTCGGAACTCCACCGCCTCGGTCATGAGTGTAATACCGAAGTAGTCGTAAAAGTCCTGGGCTGACGAGAGCGGCGGGACTGCGGAATCAACAGAAGGATCGAAGAGCCTGCCCGTCGGCGTCGAGCCTTTTCGTGCTACCCGCGGCGTTTTTTTTCCAGCTGACCTCTGGAGTCCCTCCGGCACTTCACGATTGAACACCGAGGGCTGTGCGAGTAGAACCTGAACACTTAGACCATCCTCACGACCGTGAACCTGTCGGGAACGATCGAAGGCAGGCTGCACGATAAGATCGAGCGGCTGCGACGGATCTGCAGCCTTCAGGAGCTTAGACGCAACCGAACGCGCGAACACCACGGCTTCGAGCGATTCCTGATGTACCCAGGTGCGACCCGGGTTTGCACCATCCTCAATCCTGACTCGCAGGTGTCCAGCGTCGCTCTCAGCGTACGAGCTGATGCGCACATTGGGGAGTAGAATCTTAATAGGATCGTTCCCTCGACCGCACGGCTCAATCGCCTTGGCAACACGCCTCACGTCTACTGCAAGGGCGCTCAACTCATCGACAGACATGATCAGATCCGGCCGATACTCCTTGATCCAGCGGACCGGTTCGGGCGCGTTCGCCGGATCGACGGGTGGAACCGCGCCCAAACGCTCCTGGCTCGCTCGACGGAAGGCCTCAGTGAAGCGCTCTAACTGCTCGGGCGCGACGACCACACCGATAGCGGCTGGGTGTCCACCTCCTCGGACTATCAGTCCCTGTTTCTTGAGAGACTCTAAGATCGCCATAAGGTCGACACCAGGGATGGAACGCCCGGAGCCCTTCCAGTTCCCATCGGCATCGCGCGTGAGCACAATCATCGGACACTGCATCACATCCATGGTACGAGCGGCCACGAGCCCCACGATCCCTTCGTGTGCGCTCTCGAGCGGCAAGACGGTACCGCAATGCACCGGAACTCCATCTCGAACTTGCGCGTTCAAGGCATCGCGCGCCACACCATCCACGATACCGCGCTCGAGCTTCTGGCGTTCTCGGTTGACCCGTATGAGCTGCGCAGACAATTCGCGGGCTCGGTCAAGCTCGCGGCAATTAAGAAACTCAGAAACCGGAAACGTTCCAGGCTGCTCCGGTGTTCCGACGTTGATGCGTCCACAGGCGTTGAGCATCGGACCGACGTGAAAACCGATGTATTCGCCGCTGATCTGCTCACCTCTTAAAAAATCAGTCAGCGCCCGAAAGGCCGGGACATCCGAATGCAGCATGACCTCGTTACCGCGCGCAACAATGGCGCGATTGAGGCCTTTGAGCTGCATGACATCTGCAACGGTGCCGGTCGACGCAAAGGGCAGGAGGGCATCAGCGTATTCTTTGGCGGCCTTACTTCTGACCCCGAAATGTCGCTCGAAGAGTACGGAGCTGAGCATCCACGCCAAACCTGATGCACACAGGTCTTGGTACCCTTCCCAGCGCCAATCAAGGTGCGGATTCACCATGAAATCAGGCTTTGCCAGGTTTCCCGCTTGCGGCTTATGGTGGTCAACGCAGACGGTTTGTATTCCTCGAGAGATCAAGGTATCGAACTGAGGTCCATCGGAGGTGCCGAGATCGAGCGTTACGAGCAGCTCTGGTTCCAGATGTAGCACTCGAGGAAGAACCTTCGCAGTCAATCCATACCCCTCACGCACGCGGTCCGGTTGCACCAGCTCGCATCTGCCGCCGACGATCTCGATGGCACGTCGCAGCAGCGCGGCAGAGCAGTTCCCGTCCGCGTCGAAATCAGCTACCAGCACGATTCTTTTATCGCGGCTCGTTGCCTCGTAGAGCGAGGTGGCTGCGTTGTAGAGCGGCATAAAATGCGGCAAGCGCTCCAACTCTCCCGAGATCGATGGATGCAGATAGCTGATCGCCTTCGAAGGGTCCGTAAAGCCGCGGTTAGTCAACACCTCGGCGAGCAGAGGTTTCAGAGAAAGCGCATGCTGCAGCGCGTAAACCTTTTGTACATACTCCTTAAGCTCAGGAGTGCTCAATCGATTGAGCACGATCTGGTGTCTGAGCCGTAGAAGCTTTTGGCCCCCTGGCCACTCCAGTCGTTTCGAGTTTGAAAGATCAAAGCCCGCGAACCGATCAGCCATTACGCTTCCAGCCCGAGCAACTGCAGAGTTGAGCTGTAAGAGCTCCTGCACCGCAGAGGTCTCGACACCTGCATACAACCCTGCGCGGAGATCCTTGTCCGGGTTTGGGGGGAGGGTGTTGAAGAGCATCGGCTCAGTGTTGTTTCGATTGCGATTGCTGCGCGATGCCATTTTCCGCCTTTAACTACGCTGCTCAGCGTATGGGACCCTCACAGTAGCAAAAACTGCTGCCTTACCGTAGCGCACGGGCTGCGAACGGCAGAAACTCTCAATGCATGCACGGCGCCCGACACGTACTTTCAACAGGTTACGTCCTTTTGATAGCGTGCTTTATCCATAGCCGACCCGCTCACCTCAAGCCGCACCGGCCACCGACCGTGCCACAGGGGACTTCGATCCGAGGACGAGAATCTCTTAGCTGTCACCTTACTTTACGAGAACTAGAAAACTAATAATAAAGAATAGGGGATATTGCACCTTCTCGGCATACGACAACCGAGCGTATCCAGCTCGCATGGCTGGATAACGTTCGACGCAAGGAGCTGCTGTTCGATATGACATGGTTCTCTAGCATCAAGACCACTCGACTCGTTGGATGGCTCCTGTGCGCTGCTCCGTTCTTTTTCCTTCCGTTCTTGTTACCGGGCGTTACTCTTCACTTCAGCCATCTCGAAGATTCATGTGTCTGGGACCGGCATAGCATGCTGCGTGGGCTGCATAGTCATTGTGCGAGATGAACTGAAGAGCCCTTGCCGAGCCCCACATCCTGCGATCATCGCTCTGCTATTGTGG
>JBILFA010000199.1:0-3614 GCA_044351795.1 Bdellovibrionota bacterium
AGCCTGAATCGTCAGGGCGGTCGCAGTTGCTACCTCCTCAGCGTAGTCTATGTCTTGGATGCGAGAGAGAGCTTCCTGATCCGTTTGCTGCTTTGATCTGAGAGAGTTGTCAATTGAGTCGAGCCGTGACTGAGCAGCCCCAATGGATGAACTCGTTTGACTCGTGAGTGACTCAGCAAAGGCTTGCGTAGCATCGAGGGCCGCCTGTGCTCCGGCTTGGGTACTAATGTCGAGTGATGTGAGGGAGGACGCCAACTGCTTGATGTCCAGGCCCCCAACGCTCAGCGCAGAGTTCGGATCGTTCTCGACCCCAATCTGGATTGAGGTGGAACTACCGTCAAGCAACTTGACGCCGTTAAATTCAGTTGTCTCGGCGATGCGCTGAATCTCCTGTGTAACGGCACTGAACTCGGCTTGAAGCGCTGCTCGATTGCTGTCTGAGAGGGTGCCGTTAGCGGATTGCGTCGCCAGCTCTTGGAGTCGGATATTCAGGTTTTGCGTCTGTTCGGCCGCACCGTCCGCGATGGACACGAGCGAGACCGCATCGCCGACATTACGGGTAGCCTGTCCTACTTGAACGATGACGCTCTGGAGAGCGCTCGCTATTGCTGAGCCAGCCGGATCGGATGAAGCGCTCGTCAGCCGAGAGCCGCTAGCAAGTCGCGAAAAGGACTCTGAGAGCTTTTTGAGGGTTTGATTTTGGCTATTGGTGTTGCTACCCAACAGAGAAGAGAAGCTGAAATTTGCAATTGCCATGCGAGAACCTCCGATGGCCGGACTTCCGGTCTGTATCTGCCGAAGTAAAGGTGCCAAAGATTTCTTTCAACCTTAAGGTCGGCACTTGATTTGAAAGGTTAATGCTCTGGAGCGGAGATAGCGCGCAACAACCGATTCGTAGGGCCACACAGGTTTCAAGCCTTCCCCCGGGAGAATCGAACGCCTTGCACTCGTGATCTTCAGGCACCCCGATTTCGGCTGAATTTAAGAAAGTTGACGACGACTTATTAATACTGTAAGAGTATCACAGTAATAGATGCTTTCGGGAGATGCCTCATGAAAAAGCTTATTGTTACGGTAGTGGCTGCAATGGCACCTATACTCTCTGCTATAGCAGACCCGTACACCTTTACCCCTCAGGACTACCTTGAGTATGGGATATATTTCGCTCCACGAGGATCCGGCCCTGTTAGTTCAGGGAAGCTCCTCAACTTGCGATTCGGCGATATCGAAGGTTGGTATGCGCGATACCTACCGGAGTTTAAGGCTCCCAGCCGTAAGCAGCTCTTGCGACTCGTGACAGGCCGAGGATCCGTGCGGGTAAATCGGAATGATAATGTTGGGCTCACCGTGAGTAGAGACACTTACAAAGTAGGAAGTCGGTCGTCGACCAAGCGACTCGAGGTGCGCTTTGAGAATGCCACATGTACAGACGCTGATGGCGCGAGCTCGGCTTGTGTTGTGAATCTCCTTTTGACAGTCGACGGGCCTGACAGAGGTGTTATCCGTGAACCTCGCACCTTGGTGATCACGACCTCTACGGGACTCTCCTTTCGCTACCGCACCGTGCGGAGGGACGGAGGTAAGCCGCTCAACCTCCCCCTGCTGCGTAGGACGCCTGTTATCAACAACTATGCATGGGAGTGGCGTGCCGGGCAGGAGTAATTACGTTTCACCTACCTATTGCCCAATTCAAATGATCGCATGTCTGCAACGTAAAACTGCCCGGAGGGTACCTCTGCCTTTGCGGCCTCTACAAAGCCCGGCTCAATGTCGATGCCGTCTACGGAGAACGGTGCACTAAGCAGTTTGGCATGCTCCGCGGTTCCGCACGCGACGTCCAAGATCGTCTTTGCCGTAGGATGCTCTCTTCGAATCAAAGCAGCGATCTTATCCGCTTCGTCTGGGTAGTTTTTGAAGGAGTAAATCTTGTCGTAGTACTGATGGCTTGTAGCAAACATTTCGGATACCCAATCACTTCCCGTTGCAGCGTAGTGGTGATCTTCTCAAAATATGCCAAGCGGAGTTGGCAAATCAACTCAAAAGTATCTGGATTGAAATCATCACGGAGTGTTTTGTGGACGAGGAGATAGTGATTTGTATAGTGTTTTCGGTGCCCTAGGCAGCAAAGACGAATAGCTCTCAGTGCGGCGAACGATCAGGTTGAGTGAAAAACTTTCTGGTCGTTGCACAAGTGGATAGTGGCTGAAGACGAAAGAGGTATAGAATTCTTCGAATGACAACAAGTGCGTTGGTAATGATGATTATTATCGCTCTCGGTGCACTCTTCATGGTGGCGGAGAGGGTTTTTCCTGATCAGAGGCTCGAAGAGGTTCCCGGGTGGTGGGGACGTGTCATTATTGTGAACATCCTTCAGCTTGGGATCGTTCTTCTCGGTGGCGTAACCTGGAATATATGGTTTGCAAAGTATTCGCTGCTGTCGCTCCAGAGCACCTGCTCTTTCACGTTTCAAATTCTCATCGCCTATGTCGTCATCACATTTGTCTATTACTGGTGGCATCGCTGGCGCCATGACAGCCAGTTCCTATGGCTGACGTGTCATCAACTTCATCACAGTCCCAGCCGAATAGAGACTATCACCTCTTTCTACAAACATCCTGTTGAGCTCATAGCCAATGGTATCTTGATAGCATGCATCAACTTTACGGTGCTCGGAATAACCACCGACGCAGGCCTGTGGGTAACATTCGTTACAGCGGCAGCGGAATTCTTTTACCACATGAATATCAGAACCCCCCGCTGGATAGGATTTTTCCTACAGCGTCCGGAGATGCATCGCATTCATCATCAGCGCGGCAAACACTACAATAATTTTGCGGATCTTCCGATATGGGACATGCTCTTTGGTACGTATGAAAACCCTCCAACTGTCACCACGCCGTGTGGTTTTCGGCGAGAACGTGAGCTTTCTTTCGTGAAGATGCTTGCCTTTGATGACGTTAATCCCGAGTCATCAGATACTAAAAAGATATCTAGCGTCACCAAAGAGTCATGAATAAACGAGACTACATAATACCTGTTCTGCTCTTAGCTATCGGCTCGTTGCAGTTGATAGGGTACGGAGCCGGTCTCCCTGGTATTCGAAAGCTCGGGCAGCTTACAGCAGCTTCCCCGTTACCACTGGTATTTTCACACTTTCGTGGGCTTGAAACCTTCTCTCCACGCTTTGCTATCGTTGCGCAATCAGATAGGGGCGAGACGCGACAGATTCAGATCACTCCCGAGGTGTACTCAAAGCTTGACGGCTCCTATAATCGCAGAAATATGTACGGTGCGGTGTTTGCCTTTGGCGCCGTGCTCAACGAAGAGTATGAACATGCGATGGTTAATTCGGTGCTCTCGTATGGTTTGTGTTCGCCGGGACCCCTGAGGCGGCTTCTCGAGGACGAGCGCCTTGTCGCGAGCACGGACAAGGTTAGTGTCTTGATACAACCAAAGTATGGGATCGTCGCAAAGCAACTTGAAGTTGAGTGTGTCTCATGAGTGAACGACACTATCGTATAGTCCGTTGGTGTTTGGGGTCGTATCTCCTCATTCATTTCTTGACCCTGATGCCTCACGCTGTTGAGCTCTTCTCGGATCAAGGAGCTCTCTCC
>JBILFA010000024.1:0-34939 GCA_044351795.1 Bdellovibrionota bacterium
AAGCCCTTGTATACGCATCGCTTGACCGATCGATGCGGGTCGATGCTTCTTTAACTTTTCACGCGCCTCGACACGGAGCTGTTTGATCTCATCGTAAGGGAAGTCGTGCGGGATAACCTCAACCTCGATCTTCTTGAGGCGCTGAACTTCCTCTTCTTGACGATTGAGGTATCCTGAAAACTTAAACTCTATCTCGAGCGCTGCTTCAACGTCTGCAGAGAGTGGTTCCTCGTAAGGAAACTGTTGAAGTATCCGGCGCAGAGATAGCTGCGGGCGCTTCAAAAGCTGCGCGATAGTTATGCTATCTTTGAGCTGCGCTGTTTCGCTTCGCTCTAACCACGCGTTGGTATCGGTGTTTGGTTTTACCCGAGTCGCGGAAAGCCATGCATGCGCTTTATCGTATGAGTTTTGACGCGCCTCGAAGGTCTGTATCTGTTCCGGCGTAAGGAGCCCTATCTCTCGAGCCATCGGGCACAGACGGCTGCTTGCGTTATCCTCCCGAAGAATCAATCGATACTCGGCTCGCGAGGTAAACATCCGGTACGGCTCATCGACCCCCATGGTCGTGAGGTCATCGGTCATGACGCCGATGTACCCCTGCCCCCGTGTGATTGCGAGTGGGTCTCGTTCGAGAACTTTGAGCGCCGCATTCGCTCCGGCGATAATTCCTTGCGCTGCCGCCTCTTCATAGCCGCTGGTGCCGTTTATCTGACCGGCGAGGTAAAGACCGGCAACACCTTTTGTTTCGTAGGTCTGCAACAGCTCGCGCGGATCCACAAAGTCATACTCTACAGCGTATCCGGGGGCGAGAAACTCAACACTCTCCAGTCCCCGAATTTTGCGCACAAACGATTCCTGCACATCGAGCGGAAGAGATGTGGAGATACCGTTGGGATACACGATGTCGGATGTGTACCCTTCCGGCTCCAAGAAAACGGTGTGGCTCGTCTTGTCAGAGAAGCGAAAAACTTTATCTTCGATCGAAGGACAGTACCGTGGGCCGCCTGATTGTATCTGTCCATTGAACATCGGGCTTCGCTCCCGATTTGCGCGTATGAGATCGTGAATCGCCTCGTTGGTGGATGTCATCCAGCACGAGATCTGCGGTCTCTCGATAGAACCCGTCATGAAGGAAAACGGTTGCGGAGGATCATCGCCCGGCTGCTCCTGGAGCTGTGAGAAGTCGATCGTCGAGCGCCTCAGGCGTGGAGGGGTCCCTGTCTTGAGCCTTCCGAGCGGAAATCCAAGTGCCCGCAGAGAATCACTCAGCGAATTTGAAGATACATCTCCAAGCCGTCCGCCCTGAAGTTGAGAGGAGCCGGTATGCATGAGCGCCTTGAGAAAGGTGCCGGTTGTGAGCACTGCGGCTCCTGCTTCAATCAACGAACCATCGGCTAGGCGCACACCGGTTACCTGCCCGTCCTCAACGACGATCTCCGAAACCTCGCCCTCAACGATCGATAGATTGGGAACCTGCTCGAGGTAGCGCTGAACCCATCCCTTGTAAAGATCGCGGTCCGCCTGCGCACGCGAGGCTCTCGCTGCCGCACCCTTGCTGGTGTTTAAAGTTCGAAACTGTATGCCGGTGGCGTCGATAGCTCGACCCATTAACCCCCCGAGAGCATCGACCTCTTTGACGAGGTGCCCCTTTCCGACCCCTCCGATGGCGGGATTGCACGACATCTGCCCGATCCCTTCACGTCTAAGGGATACCAACACCGTAGGAAGACCGAGGCGCGCCGAGGCGTATGCCGCCTCTACACCAGCGTGTCCGCCTCCGACTACAACGACCTTATGTCTCTCGCTACGAACCATGGGCAACTCAAAACTACCTTTAACTGCTTCATTCTACTAGGCTTTGTTGCCTTTCTCAACAAAAGCATGGCACGCTTTCCCGTGGAAACGCCATATCCCCTACAGAAAATCGGTTCGAAGTACCGAGCCGAAGCTTCTAATGGCTGTACCGAACTGACTGAAGGGAGCACGCAACTCAATTGCAGTTGTGGCGAACTTTAGTCCAAGACGGACGGTGTACTTATGCAAAACGGTAGTTCAAAACAGCGGTCATTTTTTACCGCAGAGAATCTGGTAACTGTTGGCGCTCTCGGCCTCCTGTGTGCTTGCTTTGCAGTCCCTGGGCTGCGCATCGGGCGATTTCAGGACTCTGAGCAGGTCGCCATCGAACGAGTGACCTTCGAATCCCTCCGAGAGTCCCTGGCTCTTGCCTCCGCCTCTCGGCCCCTGGCAAGCGCGAGCGCCTCGATGCAAGCCCTGGCACCCATAGTGCCAGCGGTCATGGGCTCGCGCGGCACAAGCTCTGCCCACGATGAGCATGTGCGTTTCGTCTCCCACTTGATTCGGACCTACAAAGCCCCGCTGCACGAAGCTGAGTCACTCGCTCACGCAATCGTCTCTGAAAGCGCAAAGGCCAAGTACGATCCTATCTTCGTAGCCGCTGTGATCTACTCCGAGAGTATGTTCAGACACAGCGCGGTGTCTCACAAAGGCGCCCAAGGCCTCATGCAGATAATGCCCGAAACCGGTCGTTACGTGTCTGCTCGGGAAAACATGGCGTGGGGGGGTGCTCGATCGCTCAAGGATCCCAAGACCAACCTTCGTCTCGGTATCGCCTACCTCAAGTACCTCGAAGCTATGTTCAATGGTAACCGCGAACGTATGCTCATCGCCTACAACTGGGGCCCGGCGAACCTCAACAATGCCTTAAAAGGTAGGGGTCGTGCTCCCATGGAGAGCGTAGGCTATGCGCGAAAGATCCTCTCCACTCACCGAAAATGGAAGACTCAATTTACACAGCTCGCAACTGTCGACGAACGTCGGTTCGTCGGATAAGAACGGCGGATGTTGAACCTGCTTTCAAACCCTCACCGCAACGTAAAGGTACCCTTATCGCAAGTTACGAATCCCTCTCGCTCGAGTTCCCCCAACGCTTTCTCGATACGACTTGAATCGTACTGGAGGAGCTTTTGAATCGCTGGTTGCTTCGCTCTCTTTTTCTCCGTAATAACCCGCAAGACCGCCGCTCGGACCTGGCGGTGTGAGCCCTCGAACTTCGACTGCTTTGTATGGTGCTTGCTACGGTGATTGATCCTCTTACGGTGTCGCTTCAACTCAACGCCGAGATCCATGAGGGCATAGAACCATCGCCTCGGATCTTTTCTGTCGATCGTTGCCTCTACCAACTCCAAGATCTCCTTGTCGGTTACGCTTCTGCGCTTGGGAAAAAAGCAGTAGAGGTAGAGAGCCCTGATGTTGGTCTCGATCATCGGTGCAGCTCTTCCGAAGGCAAACACCGCTACCGCTGCTGCCGTGTACGGACCAAGCCCCGGTAGTGTACGAAGGGTCTCGATGTCGTTCGGAAATCGAGATGCGAACTCCCCTACCACCTTCTGCGCCGCTCGATGGAGATTCAAAGCGCGCCGGTAGTACCCCAGCCCCTGCCACACCGCGACCACCTCACCGACAGAAGCTTGTGCCAGCTCCTTACAGGTAGGAAAGCGTTCTAAGAACTCAGCATATTTTTGAACTACTCGCTCGGTTTGAGTCTGCTGAAGCATGACCTCGCTAACCAAGATTTCATACGGATCACGTGTTTCTCGCCAAGGAAAGGATCGCCCAGAGCGCTTAAAGAAGTGCCGTACGATACGTTGAAAGCGTGCCGGGGTAAGCTCCTTGGCAGCAATAAGCTGATCGAGTTGTGTAATGACATCCATCGGCATCGGCTTTACGGATAGCAAGAGACAGTAGCACTTCTGTCGATCAGGATACAAAATTCACCGAGCGCCCCTCGCCTCTCACGAGAGCCCATTGTACGCTATTGAACATGTATTCGCTCTCCTACCTCTATAGAGACGCCGAGATCTTCGCCATCGATAAGCTGGCAGGAATTCACTCTGTTCGGGCTGGAGCTGCGGGGGGCTCTTCAGTTGCGGATCTGCTCCTGGCGGAAAATCCTTCGTTAGCTCAGGTGGGAACCCAAGGCGCTGATGCCGGGCTCGTGACTCGGCTCGATTATTCTACGAGTGGAGTTCTCCTTGGAGCGAGCACCTCATCCATGTGGGAGACGCTACACGATACGATTGCGCGGGGTGAGATCGATAAACGATACGTAGCGTGGGTCGAAGGACACTTTCCTGAGCAGCTGTCTGTCACCACCTTTATCGGCTCTCCGCACCGTGGTGCCAAGAAGATGAAGGTCTACGAGCGAAAGCCGGCCAAGGCGGCCCGCGCGCTCGAGGGCACCTCTCATTTTAAACTTATCTCGTACGATTCCGCTCTCGACAGCAGCCTTGTTGAGATCTCTGCATCACCTGCTCGGCGACATCAGATCCGGGTACATGCTGCCTATCTTGGTCACCCACTCGTTGGTGACTCTTTGTATGGCTCCAGCCGCTCGCTTGTCGCGCCCGCAGGAGAGCCTCGTGACTTTTTCCTGCATGCGTATCGGGTGAGCTTCCGACATCCAGACGGCGATAGAACCATCACGATCGAGAGTTCGTACGAAAATCGATTATGAAATGGGAGAGCGTTGAGACCACAATCAACCAGAGCTCAGGTACTGAGGTCACAGCGCTCCTCTTCCGGACTTTGACGCGCTCGGGTCGCTCATCGACGGGGCCAGCTCTGAGAGAAAGATGGGTCTCAAAGCTCACGACGTCTTACCGGGAGCAATTGACAAATCCTTAGTCCCTGTATTTTATAGGGCAATAAATTTACAGAGAGTTACAAGCATGCAGCTCAAGACAGTCGAGATACAAGGCGATTTTAGCGCGTTAAGGATTGGCCGGATTGTCGAAATTGTGAGACGGATCACGAGCGCTCGGGTGATTAACCTGACAGGAGCTGAATATGATTTCTCTCAGTCTTGCTCGGACAGCGAAGATGTCGGTGAGCACTGCCTCTTTATCGTTGACCACAACACAAAGTTCTCCTGGAAACGGAACTTTGAGAGTATACTTGCTATCGGCTTCGATGCCGCGCACCAGTTCGATGGCACGTGTCCATATGGCACCTTTGAGATTACTATCATTGACGGTACGGTTCTTTATACGAAATCTAAACGAGTGCGTGAGTTTTTCGATCCGGAGAACTTAGACATCCTGCGATGTTTGCTATTGTCGTTTGGTAGCGGGGGCGATTATCGGAGAGCCCGAGAAGTTTCAGAAGAATTGCTCGAAAGACAACTACACAGATACTTGACCGATACAAAGAGCTCCTATGCTCGACACGAGGAGCTCGTGTCGGGTTTCGTCTCTCTTTGCCACTACGCCGATTTCCAGGATTATAAAGTTCATGCCCTTGTCAACGATAGCACTACTCTGGTCAAAGACCTGAAAGCAGAGCTGAACGAACTGCGGAGCTTCTTCAACGCTCATATGCAAGTTGCCGCACCGCGGCTAGCTTGGCGTTTAATTCGCGATACCTGCAAAAAGCTCTTAGGCATCAAGTTTCATGACCCTCGAAATGTGGTGAGCCAAAAGCTTGATCGTCTCTGTGACATTAGATCTGTAGCGCATCCGGAATTTAACCATATCGTTCGGCAGTATTGGCGACATTCGGCACTGAGCCTTCTACGGCGAGGTAGTAGCAGTAGTGAGGTTGCAGCCAAAGTAAATAGCTTTAAATATCAGCCTCTCGTTTCAGTGATTGTGGCAGTGCACAATGTAGAAGCAGCTCTTTTGGAAGAATGCTTGCGCTCTATTCTCTGCCAAAGCTACGGAAAGTTCGAGCTGATCATTGTAGATGACAACTCGAGTATGCCGGATGTCGCACGTGTGATTGAACACTACGCCCGAATAGATCCCCGGATCAAAGGAGTCTTCAATCCGGTGAATATGCACATATGCGGGGCGAGCAATATCGGGCTTGAACGAGCCCAAGGTGACTTTGTAACCTTCATTGACCATGATGACACGATCACCGGAGACGCTTTTTATGAAATGCTTGCCCTGCTCAACAAGAACGACAAGCTCGACTTTATTTATTCAGATGAAGACCTAATTACCAACGATGGAGTCGCTCATTCTCCAATCTTCAAGCCGGATTGGTCACCGGAAACGATGTTGAGCATGATGTATACGACGCATCTAGCCTTTTACAGGACTAGCATTGCGAAGGAGCTTGGCGGGTACAGAGAGGGTTTTGAAGGGGCACAAGATTACGATTTCGTTTTGCGGTTTTCAGAGCGGGTTCCGGCAACACATATCGCCCACATTCCGAAAGTGCTTTACCACTGGCGCATGACCGAGGGATCAACGGCGCTAAGTGGAGTAGATGCAAAGCCGTATGCCCTTAGCTCGTCCAGAAGGGCTATCGAGGATGCTATCGATCGGAGAAAGCTCTCTGCGAAACGGGTCGATGGGATCCTGCCGTTTAGTCATCGAGTGACTTACGAGATTCAAGGAGAGCCTCTTGTTTCGATAATAATACCGTTTCGGGATCAGCCTGAATTTCTAAAGCGGTGTGTGTTCAGTGTACTCGAGAAGAGTAGCTACAAAAATATTGAGATCCTGTTAGTCGATAACGACTCCCGTGAGCGTGCTACTCAAGAAGTTCTCAAGAGTTTTACTCCTCATAAGAATATTCGTATCCTGCGCTACGAGAAGCCGTTCAACTACTCAGCAATCAATAACTTTGCGGCGAGCGCAGCCCAAGGTCAATATGTGTGCCTCCTGAATAATGACGTTGAGGTAATCACACCTGAATGGCTTTCGACTCTTTTGGAGTATGCCCAATTGCCAGAGATCGGTGCTGTCGGAGCCAAGCTCTTGTATCCGAACGGGAAGGTTCAGCACGGCGGTATCATTCTCGGCTTGGGGGGCTACTGTGCTCACTCGCACCGATTTTCCAACCATGATGATTATGGCTTCATGGGGCGGCTGGTAAATATCGGAAACATCATGGCGGTGACGGGAGCCTGCCTGCTCGTGTCAAAGGATAAGTTTTTCGAAGTTGGGGGATTGGACGAAACAAAGTTCCCGATCGCGTACAACGATGTAGACCTGTGTCTTAAGCTTCATACCGCCGGATACCGGAATATTTTTAATCCCTATGCCAAGCTCTACCATTATGAATCTGTCAGTCGAGGGGAGGATACTGTGGATATTGAAAAGTCTATCCGCTTCTCGTTTGAGAAAGAAAATCTAAAGCAGAAGTGGAAAGAGTACATCGCGCGGGATCCGTACTACAACCCGCATCTGACCTTGGATGCCGAGGATTTTTCTCTCAAAGAGATCGCATTTGGGCCCGACGTCTGTTCCGTGGCCACGGTGCGCAAGGCTTTGTCGCAAATGTAGGGAAGCGATAGATTTGTCGATACTCGTTGCCGCTTCCAGTCCATAACTCCTACTTGGAAAGGACCGACCACCGCAGAGTTTCAGTGCCGCATGAGGCAGGAGGCGTCTTGGCTCACAGTTTCGCTCACGACGTCTGCGTCGACGTTCAGAATATCTCCTATCAGCGCAGTTAAGTCAGACATCTGCTTCGATCTCACAGTAGCATACCTCGCCTCCATGATGTTTCGGTCGATTCCTTGACTAACTACTTTGCGAATACCATCACAAATTGAGCCCAGGTCAAATGGATCGCAATATATTGCGGCATCTCCGCATATCTCCGGGATTGAGGTCACATTGGATACGAGACTCGGAGTGCCGTATCTCATAGCTTCCAAGGGAGGATAGCCAAAGCCCTCGTTGAAGGAGATGTAGAACAAAAACTTCGCCCGTTGATAGAGAAACTCGAGATGCGCGGGCTTCAGTTCCTGAACAAATATAAACCTTTCCGAGTTTATAATATCCTCAATACCCATATCAGCCAGGCTCTCTACTCCCACAAGGAGCATTCGCAATTCCGAGAAGGGTGTTCCGATCTCGTGACATTCAGAGACTACTCGATCGAAAGCTCTCACCGCGGAAATCGCATTCTTTTCATACCGAGCGCCATTTAATGCCAGCGCGAAGGGAGTTGTTTCAAAATCGAGTCCAGCGATCTTGAAAGGTTCGGGGTTCAGATGCACTTTCATCGGCGCATACATTACTCGCAGCTTCGTTCCCAGGTCGCCAAAATGAGCCCGAAAAGCGTTACTGGTGTACTTTGAATCGGTGATAATTCGAGAAACGGTTCGATTTCGAACGATTCGACGATACATCTCCAGGAGCCGTTCGGCATGGCGCCTATACTCAAGAGCTTCAGCCTCAACAATTCGATATGGCACGTCAGTTGACGACGAGCTCGCTGCCAACCGTCTAGCCATTTCGATTCTTCGCCTCTGAAGCGCCAGCTCTACATCACGAAGATCATGGATACATCCAACTACACGCGTTTTTGTGCATGAGAAGGACAGATCTCCCCCTACCCGCTTCATGTACTCATAGCGTGTATACACAACCAGTGCGGGACAAAAGAAAACGGTGAAACAATCCCTATTAACCAGCTCCGAGATATCATCGTAATTCTTGACGGCAATTACGTAGACCCCCTGCTCTGCGCACAGCTCCCAAATCCAGGGGTCGATAAACAATTCGGGATCGAGAGCCACCCACATTTGATTGCGACCCTCTACCCCATTCGCTGCAACGATTTCTCGAAAAACCGTCTTTCCATATTCACCACCGCCATGATAGCCCGGCTGACAGAAAAAGAGGTCCAGCAGGATGTTGCCCTTAGCTTTATTGAAGAGCCGATCAAAGCTCGAAATGTCGGTTATGCACACCTCGGAGCACGCCTTTCGTCGGTTTGCTTCTACCAGGTCGGCAGCAATTTCCATCGCCCTAATTGCATTGTCATAACCCATCAACACTTTTTGTGAGTTTAGTAGTTGGTTGGTCGATGCTCCCTCCTGATGAATGACAGAAAGGTGCCGTGCATACAAAAGAAGGTCTCCAGCTACTAATGCGCTCGCCGCAAGGACGAACTCCTCTCCATAGAGGAACGTCCGAGAGTCAAAAAATTCCTGGTAGCGCTCGACGAACAAAGGAGATGCCACGAAAATCGCCCCTTGCAGAATCGGATTAACGATAAAACCAGAGTCGGGCGACGATGAGCCGAATTTTTGAAAATTCGCCTCCCCGGTTAGTTGATACTCGGCTCTATTCTCTTTGTACTGAGTCAAAAAATCCGACCATTCTTCGCTTCCGAGAATCCAATCACAATACGGATTCTGTCGTCGGCCATCCGGTGTGACTACATCGGGTCCAAGAACTGAATAACTCCAGTCGCGGTAAGTACTCGCACACGATTTTAGGAAGTCCTTATCTTCGATAACTACATCGTTGTTGAGTATAGAAACAAAACTTGCACCGAGATTCTCGCGACAATACCGATATCCAACATTATTGCCCTGCGCGAATCCTCTATTCTCTTCATTAAAAATGATGGAGATCTCCGGATCCTTGCTGAAAGCTTTTCGGGTTATCTCCTGGTTTTGCGCCGTTGACCCGTTATCAACAACAACTATCCTAACTTCACGACCAAAACGGCTTAATTTCTTTAGGGCAGCCACGCAGGCAATCGTCAACTCGGGTTTATTGAACTGAAGAATAACGAAGCAAAAAGGCCCTTGATTCCGCGAGCCCGTCACCGCGTCCGCAAGGGCTGAGAGAGAGCGCCGCGAATTCAAGTGAAGCTCTCGGCCATTCACAAAACAGCATGGGGAGCCTCGCTGAACATAGAACCGAATTCCATCTTGCATCGAGCGGGAAGCGGCTTCGAGTAAGCCAACATAATCTGCCAGAAAATGAGCTTCGGCACGGTTCAATCCATGCCCAAACAAGTTGTGAATAAAGCCCCACCGCTTCCGGTAAATCTCTTTGTTCCGACTACTCGTGAGCTCGTGTACATCCCCCATAGCATCTCTAGCTTCGAGGATTGCTTCTGCCGTTGCCTCGAGATTGCCATAGCCGAAAGTCCTGTCAGGTTCGAGATGAGCACCTTCCGCCCACTCATTCCACGCATTTACAAAAACTAATTGAGCATCCGGCGGATTGTGGTGTTTGGTGAATAGCACGACATCCTTGAGCCACTCCCTATAGAGCGCCGGTGTTGACCCATGAAAGAGAGTCGCGCCAGCCCCCTTCCGAGCCGTATTGTCCCAGCCTGGGAATACGGCCTTGAAAACCGTTCGATCTTCCGAGTGAAGATAGGCCTTTTCTTCAACGATAGCTTGATAATCGTACACCGTGCCTGTGAAGTCAGGGTTCAAGGTCTTTAATTCTTCGAAGCTAGTGAGCGTCTTTAGATTATGCGGCGGAAACTCTACGACGGCATTCACATCGTATTCGGTCGGAATATCTCGGCCAAAGGTACGAACCGCCGCGATAAAAATCTCAATTCCGTGTTCTTCACGAAAGAAACTCCGCCAGCGCTCGATAGTTTGATTGGCGTCAGGGAAAAGCTCAAACCGATAGACGATTAAGAGCGGTTTTTCGCCTATACGAATGTATCGAGGATCACTAAAGTAACGGGCAAAGTCTCTTGCTACGTTAATATCATCAAGAGGGGAATGATCCTGCCCAATAAGAATATCTTGCTCTTTCCCGTCCCATCGTCGTGTCCAGTTTTCATTGGCCCAACAAAGGCAGAAATTGAGAGGCAAATCGGGGGTATTTACAAATAGGTCGAGCGGCTTCTCGAGTAGGCGCTTTCCGCTGAACCAGTAGTAATGAAAGCAGAACGCTGAGATGCCGAACTTGACAGCGAGCTCCACCTGACGCTTGAGAGCGTCTATAGAGCGCAAGTCATAGAAACCAACGTCTATAGGCAACTGAGGCTGCCGGTGTCCGACGAACTGAGGTAGAGCCTTAGTAACGTTAGTCCATTCGGTGAAACCTTTACCCCACCACGCATCGTTTTCGGGAATTGGGTGAAACTGCGGGAGGTAAAAAGCAACCACGTGCGGATCGCTTGGTTTACGGACAAACGAGAAGTTATCGTCGAGATCAACAAACTCGGCACCTGGAGAAGCCGATTCACCATACTTCTCAACAAGAAAATCTTTATATTGATCCACCGATGCGACCGCTGCGGTCTGCGGAGATCGGATCAACCGTCCTTCTTTCCAACCTTGACTCACAAAATGCTGAAATGGTTCTGCTCCTGCCCGTGCTACATCCGGATTCGCGAGCAGGTATTGCTCGCAATCAAAAGACTCCGTGGGATTGCGCCCCTCTTTCGCCCCATATCTAACGTAATGTTCAGCCGGATTCATTCCAGCCGCCGCTACGTCGGCATATCGTTCCAAGTACCACTTGGTGTCGAAAAACCTATTAGGATTACGCCCTTCTCCGACACCAAATTGAACATAATGCCTGACGGGATCGGCACCGGCTGCCGCAACATCAGGATACATCTCTAGGTACCAATCGTGATCGACCAATAGGCTTACAAAACAGTGAGATTCATCCTGCTCCAATGATACTTCGACAGGCGGAGACGGCTCCTCGTGACTTCTCCTTACGATACGACCCGAGAGGGCCCGTATGATTTTCGTAAGGCGCCACGATCGAGATTTCAGGATTCCTCTTAGCTGCTCCGACAGCGCACCAATCTCTTCCTGGTGCTGACGCGTGAGGCCCTCAGACTTGCGAAGATTTTCCTGGGCAGCATCCAGCTCGCTCGCCAAATCCTCTGATTCGGCAAGGAGATGTTCGTTAGACTTCTGCAATTCTGCGCAGAGAGCAAGAATTTCAGTTCGATCTTTTGCAAAGCAAGAGCGAAGCTCACTATCTACGTCTTTTAAGCGTTCGCACTTGCTTTGTGCATCTATCACTAAACCGTGTAAATTCTGCACAAGCTCAGATAGGCGGGCGGCTTTTTGCTCAAAGTGATTCCAGCTACCGCGACCTTCCTCAAGGATCCGAAGCAGTATGTCCGACCCATCAATCGAAAGGCCCTTTTCTTCGCTTCCCATTAAACCGCGGACCGCACTCTCCAACTGCTGAAAGACAGCGGTGCTATCCGCTACGTGACTTTTCAACTCCTTGAGCACCGACTCTACGGTAGGCCATTCCGGCTCCACTTCGTCCTTGAGCGCTTGGTCTTCGTCTCCTGCCGGCCATACAGCTTGCATCCACCGGCTGACCGATATCACTTCCTCGTTGGGACGCTTTCGACGACGTTTACCGCTCTCCTTAAGCGGTAGATGAGCTAATCCTTGAAGCTCTTCGTAGAGACGAACAACCTCGGGCCGGGATCTCTCCAGGCTATCCCTACGCTCCGAAAGTGACTCCGAACCGCGGAGTTCCTCGGAAAAGATCTGTGGAGATTCCGGAATAACGAGCGCTTCTTCAACAAAGTGAGATATCATTTCCAGGAAATGGCGAGGATTTTTCACAACAGCTTCGCAATTAATGAGCAGGCTGCGAGAGGGATTCCTTCGAATAAAATCTACTACTCTTCGATTTGCTTCGAGCCACGCGTCAACGGCTAACATCGGATTATCCAATAGCACCCGGTCAGTGCCGCGCCGAAACAAGGAATCGACTACCCCTTCCGGTGACCGATAAAGAAACAGGTAATATGCCTCTGGTAGCCTGTTCAGCCAGAAGTCAAGAAAGAGCGTTGTACGGGGCTCCTTCCACCCCCATAGGGGCAAATGGCGCCTAGAATCGAGCAACTGATCCGCATGACTACTCAACTCGTCTGAGACAGTAATAGAGTGAGAGTGGCACCAAAAGCCTGAGTCCGAGAGACCGTTTGCGCGCAATGCTCTACGGTGAAATAGATGGAAATCAACGTCTTCAAAGTGCCCGTGTATATTTCCTTCGGCCGCTCCCACCAACGAACTGCCCATGAAAACGCCCGCGGCATTTAGTAGCCCAGCTGACATTGATGAACCGGAACGGTGCATTCCTGCAACCACCAGGATTTTACTAGAGACTGACATCGGCACTATTAGGGGAAATAAGTACTTTTAAGCGCTCATGGAACGAGTAGCTTTTAATATCCGGTGTTCTCGTGTTTTTCAAGGTGCGAGATTCGGCTAGGGTTGCAAATCCGGATGTAAGATCCCGGCTTGTCGCATCTGCACCAAGTCGCTCTTCAAGCGCTCGATCTCGAGACGTTTGCCCGGGGCACGTTGACTGGTAATTTCCCCGAGCCTTGGCTCCCAATCCGGATTCTCGGCGTTGCGCAGAATCTCCTGCTGGTCCACCAGGGCCGCGCGCATGTTGCTTCCGTGTGCAGCCAGCAACGGCATTGCAACCACGACTCCCGCCGACAATCCAACGGCCGTGAGCACTGTGACTGTCGTAGCGGCCACTCGCCCGCGACCCTCGGAAACTGCGGCAAGCGCACCGGCACAGAGGATGAGGCCAATAATCCCCACAAGTGCGAAGGACTGGTATCGGCTCTCAATCGGGGCAGTGAGGAGCATAGTGCTGCGGCCATAAACCACCGCCGCGACACTGAGCAGGCCATACAATCCCAGCGCAACGCCTGGCCCCGCCTCCGCCAAGCGATCGGTCCGAAATACGGTGCGAAGCACGCCAATCAATATTCCCGCACACCCCAAAGCCAAAATCCCGGCAATCGCCGCTGGAAGATTTTGTCCCTGGAAGACCTCGGCGGGCACAAAGGGCGATCCAAGAACGGAAATACCGGCGAAGAGTACCTCGCTCGGACGATCCAGGATGTTGCCGATGCCGCCGAGGGATTTACTGCTGCTGGAAGAGATCAGCCATGCGGCAACTCCCGTGGCGAATGCGAGATTGAGCACGTATCCAGCCGTCCATGCCCGGCGGCGGTTTCCCGCGAGGATGGCGGGCAACAGGACCCAGCCGACAAAAATCCCGTTGCCGTTTGTAAAGACCGAAAGCCAGACCACGCCGATGACGATTGGAAAAGCCACGCTATCACAGCGGCAGTGGACCAGGAGAACGGCTGCTGCCGCCACGAAAAGAGGCAACATGAAAAACGGGGCTTGAAACGCCCAGAGCAGGTTTTGCCACTGGCTCCAGGACGAAACCGCCAATGCCAGCGACAGGTTGAGCAGGAAAAAAACCGGCAGCGGCAACTTCCAATCCCGTACGAACCTCAACAGCAAGACAAGCAGCGCGAACGCCAAGCCCGCATTCATGAACAGCACGGTCTTAAAGTCGCCGCCCGTGGCGACAAGCCAGAAGTGGTTCCACATCCTCGGAAACGCCAGGCAGTGCTCGTTGTGAAGAGCAAACAGGCTCTTCGAATCGATCCCGTGCGTTTTCCAAGCCAAACTCGTCCTGATGTGATCCCAATCATCGTTGATAGGCAGATTCAGGCCGAAACCTTGGATGTAAAAGAAAAGAAGTAAGCCGCCTGTTGAAAGACAAAGTATCCCGATGAATTGTCGAATGGTTGAGAACTCCGTAGACATTTGATTTTCACCCATTGCTGCCATTCTAAATACTCCCTCGACATTCCCTAAACCGCTGGTTCGTTCGTTGCTACTAGAAGTCATACCCGATCCCGAGTGTTCAAGGTGTACTCTTAAGGTGGTTACTGCACTACTTATGCACGCTCCTCAAGACCCCCTCCCTAGAGAGCGATCGCCGCCAACTCGATGTAGGGTACGGCGCGCCGCGCGCATCAATCGGTATGGCCAAAAAAGTTCCGCCATACTCATGCACGAGGTCGACGGGCTGCCGTATCCCTTGAGCTGTCGTGATGTAGAGCCTCTCGACCGGATCACACTCAGAGCATGTGTGAGTGTTTTTGTGATCCGGATCGATCGTAAGAAGTGAGAGCGCTTCGCGAGCTCCTTCTGCGGTGAAGATTCGCTCCACATACCCGATATCAATACCGGGCCCTTGAAAGTCTGGGTTTGAAAGTATCCAGGCGTGAAAAGGTATGGTGGTCGGCACTCCGCCGACTGCGTATCCACGCAGGTAGTGAAATGCGCGATAGAGCGCCTCTTCTCGCGTGCTTCCGTAGGCTATCACCTTGCTGAGCAACGAATCGTAGAAAGGCGTGACTTCGTTGCCGGGTACGAATCCGTAATCTTCGCGAATGCCGATCGTGCCAGCGCTATCCGTCGGACGTTTCCACGAGGTGAGCGCTCCTAACGCCGGACGGAAATTCTCGAAAACATCCTCTGCATTGATACGGAGCTCTATCGCGTGGCCTGTGAATTCGATCTCTTCCTGACGGAGCGGCAGCTTCTCGCCCATCGCCACTTTTAGTTGAAGCTGCACAAGATCGACGCCCGTTATGATCTCTGTGACCGGATGCTCGACCTGGATGCGGGTGTTGATCTCCATGAAGTAGACTTCGCTGCCCTTTACGAGGAACTCTGCTGTGCCAGCGTTGTAGTAGCCGACACTACGCGCAGCCGAGAGCGCAGCTTGGTGAATTCGTTCGCGCGTCTCGGGATCAAGAAAGGGAGCCGGAGCCTCCTCGACTAATTTTTGGTAGCGTCGTTGGGCAGAGCAATCACGGGTTCCGAAGTGTACGATGTTGCCGTGCATATCACCGAACAGTTGAACCTCGACGTGCCGGGGTTCTTGGATGAACTTCTCGCAATACACTGCGGGACTACCGAAGTTCTTTAAAGCCTCGGCCCGCGCACGCTCGAGGGACTCCTTCATCTCTGAGGCCTTGTGAACGATACGCATTCCGCGCCCGCCGCCACCGGCCGCCGCCTTGATGATGACTGGAAAGCCTATCGAGCGTGCTGCTGCTTCGAGCTCTTCATCGCTAGAGGCGTCTCCGCTTCCAGGGGTTATGGGAACACCAGCGCCGGAGACGGTTTTTCGGGCCAGGGTTTTTAAACCAAGGGAGCGGATACTATCCGGCGCCGGCCCTATGAAGATTAAACCGGCGTCGATAACGCTCTGGGCGAAATCCGCATCCTCTGAGAGAAATCCATAACCGGGATGAATAGCCTGACACCCGGTTTTTAAAGCTGCTTCGATAATCTTTGCGCCGTTAAGGTATGAGTCACGCGCCGAGGAGCCGCCGATAGCAACCACTTCGGGTGCCTCTTGTGCGGCAAGCGATGTGACGTCGGGATCCGATACGGCCAACACCGTCTCTACATCGAGGGAATCACACGCGCGTCTAATGCGACGAGCTATCTCACCTCTATTTGCAATCAATACCCGCTTAATCTTAGTATGTAGCGTCATACAGAACGCGCCCCTTGAAGCGCCTTACTTTGGTTAACAACTATGAACAATCCTACAGCACAGTTGAATCACCACAAGGTAGTCATTCTCGGTTCCGGCCCTGCCGGCCTGACCGCTGCCATCTATACGGCACGAGCTAATCTTTCCCCCCTGATTGTGCACGGCCCGCTCGCGGGCGGACAACTAACGACCACAACCGATGTCGAAAACTTCCCCGGTTTTCCTGAAGGAATCATGGGCCCTGAGCTCATGGAAACGATGGAAAAACAGGCCGTACGGTTCGGAACCTCGGTCGCTATCGATACGATCACCTCGGTGGACCTCTCACAGCGCCCCATTATCCTCACTGGCCAATCAGGTTCATACTCATGCGACGCCCTGATCGTAGCTACCGGAGCAGCACCGAAGTACATTGGGGCCAAAAACGAGCGCGAGCTCCTTGGGTACGGTGTGTCGACCTGTGCTACCTGTGACGGCGCCTTCTTCCGTAACAAGGTCATCGCTGTAGTAGGCGGTGGGGATTCTGCCTGTGAAGAGGCTTCGTTCCTGACCCGTTTTGCCAGCAAGCTCTACCTTATCCACCGCCGTGACTCCCTGCGCGCTTCGAAGATTATGCAGCAGAGGGTACTGACAAATCCCAAGATTGAGGTTCTCTGGAACAAGCACGTGCTCGAGGTACAAGGTTCGAAACAGGACGGCGTTACGAGCCTTCAGCTCCAAGATACCGTTAATAATGAGGTTTCCAATCTTCCCGTTGATGCCCTGTTCGTCGCTATCGGGCATACACCTAACTCACAGCTCTTTGCCAGCACGCTCGAGATGGACGAGAACGGCTATCTCGTACACGAATCAGACTCTTCCAAGACCTCCATACCGGGGGTGTTCGTCTGTGGCGATGTGCAAGACCACGTCTATCGCCAAGCGATTACCGCCGCAGGCTCCGGCTGTATGGCGGCTATCGACGCTGAGCGCTGGCTCGAGACCATTCACGCTTAGGGAACCCTGGCCTACCCGCAGCACCACGCACTCTCTGCATCGGCACGGACGGCTGTTTCAACAAGAATTGAGGTCGGATTGGGAGCGGATACGGGCTGATACGAGAGCAGCTAGCGGAGCAAGCTGCGTAGAAAGAGAGGGAGTAAAAAGTAGGAGCAGTAGATGGGATAAGCAGAGAGAGAGAAGAATAGAAATTGATACAGCAAGATAAAGGCATAGGGTCTATGTGGTGCTTAAACCACTGAATACACTAACGAAAAGATAGACCCACGCGCGCTAAAAAAGACCCACTTTAGACCCACTAAGAATCCCACCTAGGGGCTATAAAAACGAGGCTTTTCAGCGGGTCTTTTGAGGGTCTGAGTAGAGGTAAACATCACGAACAAGAAGGATGTCTGATAGCTATGCTCGCTTTCGAGGCACCGCTGTCGAATCTTCCACTGCTTTCGAAAGGGTCTGCTCAATCAAATTATTAAGGCTCTTTCCTGCCCTCTTTGCTTCGATAGAAAGCTCTCGGTGAAGCGCTGGATTGATGCGGATAACGAGGTTGCCGCTGAACGGCTTCTCAGGTTCTTCGCCTCGCTCTTTGCAGAATTCGAGATAGTCATCTACCGACCCTTCAAAGGCCTGCCGTAGCTCCTCGACCGACGTTCCTTGAAACGTGATCACATCACGAGTGTTGACCACTTCACCGTGGAAGATGCCTGCCTCTTCGTCAAAGACGACCGCTGCCTCATATCCTTTGTACTTCATAGGTCCACTCCTTCCGGCGTGATATCGGCTTCCATTAACAAGCGGCGCATTGAGACAACCGCCCCTTTGTCGGTTTCCTTCTGTGGGTGTGGTCGGTGAAAGACGGCTCGCACACCTTTAAGCGCTATGCGCACTCGTGAGCCCCTTCCCTCTGAGACCTCAGCCCCCAACGCAATGAGCATCTTCTCGATGTCATTCCATGCGATGCTTGATCGCACAGGTGTCTCAAAGATGGCTGCCAACGTTTTCTGATGCTTCCCCACCCTGCTATAGTATCATTTTTTGATACTACCCGGAAGATCTTTTTAGCGCTATCTAAGCCCCTCTGTCTACACTCATTGCAGCGGTCGAAAAAGAAAAGCTGACTCATGCAGAGGTCGCTAAACGGGCTAAAACTTCCCGTACTCGTATCACCTCTATCCTCAATAGAAACCTTCAGCATGTCACCTCTGACCTGCTCATCAGAATTCTTGGAGCTCTTGGATACGAGGTAAAGCTCTCTGTTTCGAGAACAAAGATAGCGGCCTAAAGCTAGCGTGAAGCTTGGTATGTCTGTGATGTGAAAAATAAATATGACAGACATCCCAAGACTTACCCCACCCTCACCCCTTCAAGCCCTCTCTCCGACCTTGTTTGACATCGCAGCAGCCTACTTTGTTTGTGAATTAAAGATGTTGCATCTCCTGACCAATAAATGCTATACTTGTATAACCATAATGAATGGAACAGGAGACTGACATGAAGACGATGCTTGCCATTCGGCTTCCCAAAGACATTGACCAGCGCCTTGAAGCCCTCGCCAAGCGAACCGGGCGCACGAAGACTTGGTATGCGCGTGAGGCCATCCTGCGTCACCTGGAAGACATGGAGGATACCTATATCGCCATTGATCGCGTAGAAAATCCCGCCAAGCGCCTGACAATGGAAGAAGTGGAGAAGGCCCTTGGCGTGGAGGATTGAATGGGACCAACGCGCCCTTCGGGACGCCGAGAGCCTGGACCATGAAGGGCGGAAGCGCATTACTCGCTATCTGCGCGAGCGTATCGCCACGGACGAAAACCCGCGCCGCTTCGGCAAGCCGCTCACCGGCGACAAAGCGGGGTTGTGGCGTTATCGTGTTGGCGATTATCGCATGGTCTGTCGAATCGAGCAGGAGCGTCTAGTCGTACTTGTCATCACGGTGGGACACCGAAAGGAAGTCTATGACTGATGCAGCAGAGACGAGAATAATTCCGCTGCGCCGTTAGCTACGCTTTCTGGCCTTGGTACCATCCGATACCAACCAACAAGATCCCCTCTCAAGGCTTGGACAAGAATTGCTGCTCCCATCACAGTCCTGCATGCTCGTTGAATCTAAAAGAGGCGGCTACGCCGCCCCTCATCGGGACGCAACGACTCTGGCAGTTCCAGCGGACTTCTCCTACTGACGTTACTGTGGGAACAGCCCTTAGGTGCAAGGAAGCCTTAGCCGCCTTGTCATTACCCAAGGTAACACAAAAGGTAGCAGACCAGCGGAATCGGCTAAAGTAGAAATTTTTCGATCAAAGAACCAAGGATCAATGGAACCAACCCCTCCTGCGGAGGGGATCAAGAAACCAAGACCCAAGGATCAAATTATTTTAATTCCGGGGGCGACCGAAACGGGCAGCACCAATAAAGCAGTCGCCGAAGTGAACATAGCTGCCGTCGCGAAAGACGCGGACGTGGCCATCGTCCGAACCAACCACCGTTCCAGATTCGGTCGTAAATGCCCAAAGATTCTCGCAATCCTTTGGTTGTCGCCCACCATCAAGTTTTGCGTAGGCGATTGCGGAGAACCAGTCCTCGGGAGTTGGAACTGGCATTTCGGAGGTAACGACCTTACTCTTCGGACTACCGAGAGTGTTTCTATCAATGTGGGATTGAACGACAATCCACTCAGGGTTTGAAACATTTTTTGCGTAGTGGTACTGCTCTGCTGTTCCCCCGAAATATACATCACGGCCGGCTGCCCGAAGGGCATCAGCTTTCTCGCTGACCGAAGAGCACTTTAGGACCACACGACCGCCCTTATCATAAGCTTCCTGAATAACTGAGTCAGGAATCGCGGGAACTTCTTTAGCTCCGAGCTGCTTCCAGATCTTCTCATTATCGTACAGGCAATCCGCGGCGCGGAGAGCTGGCTTCATTTCGTCGATAGTCAGCTGCTTCGCAGCAATACCCGCTTCGACCACTGATTGAGCCGTGGCAAGTTGTTCGGGCGTTGCACTGGACACTTTGAGCGCTATCTCCGACACCAAAACGGTACTGGCGAGTGCAACGAATGTTCCTTTCTCCGCTGTCGAAAGTCGATTGAACGCTTCCAAAGCCGCCCTGCCGTCTGATGATAACTGCTGCTGATCCATGTCCCTTACTTCTCCTCTTCCAAAATCGAGAGCACGTTCTGTAAGATTTTAACCTTCTCTTCCTCAGAGAGATCGTCCATGAGCAGCAACTCCTCTACTTGCTGCATCAGGGTCTCTGCCGTGACAACTTTTCGTTCTTCGTTTTCCATAGCGCTAGTGGTGCAAGGGTACCTAGGTCTTGCGCTCTAAGCAAAAGATCCGCTTATGTAGCTGTCCGAATCTGTCGGTTTGGGATGGGAACTGGGCCCTTACAGAAGCGACCCCGTAGCGCAGCAGCAACAATCTTAGCGATCTCGAGGCAAGTGGATTGTCCACTCGTTATCCACAGGGTCTCTAAAGTCCTCTTGTCTCACTGTTGAGAAAAGCTGTGGAAAACCCTGGTAAAACTGTGCATAAGTGGGTTTTGCCTGTGAACAACTCCGGTAAAACCGACTTTCCAACTGTTTGACACAAGTAAACTCAAGTCGTTAACCTACTTTCCCACAGATAGTGCGCTATCCTGTGGAAAACCTGTACCGAACTCTAGATTTACTGTGGATAAAGGTGTGGATTACTAAGGGGAGAGGGAGGACTAGGAGGGCGACTTTTCTACAGGCTGGTATAGTAACAAAGAAAAAGGGCCTGTCCTCAGACAAGCCCTTCTTAAGAGTTCAAATCTCTTTGAACCTTTTGAAGCCTTATACAGCGCGGAGCGCTACTACGAAGGCGAGAATTACGAGCGACTCGATCAGCGCCATACCGATCAGCATCGGAGCGAGGAGCTTTCCGCCGACCGAAGGATTGCGGCCGAAGGACTCGAGCATCGCACCTACCGCACGTCCCTGACCAAGAGCGCCACCGATAACAGCGCTACCGATAGCCAAACCGGCACCGATAGGACCAAGTGGTGAACTTGCGCCAGTGGTAGCAGCCTCTTCAGCTACAGCTACAGCGAGGGGGGCAACGGTTGCTGCAAGGGTTGCCACTGCGAAAGCGGTGTTCTTTGCGATTTTTGCTAACATATTCATCTCCTTGTTGTTGATGCTACCTGAAACTACACGTTTTATGGCTACGATTTCAACCCTCAGTGGTGTTGGTGCTCACCCTCTTCGTGCTGGGTGGCGAGCATAATGTATATCATCGTGAGCACCGTGGGAACGAAGGCTTGCATGAAACACACAAAGGTTCCCAAGGCGTAGAAGATAATCGGCACGAGAAACGGAACCAGTTCAGAAAATATCGACAAAACCATGTGGTCTGCCGAGATATTCCAGAAAAGACGGAGGTTGAGGGTAAGGATCCTCAGGACCGTTCCGAACAACTCAAGTGGAAGAATGAACCACGCCAACCACCAGACAGGACCGGCGAAGTGCTTCATGTAGTTCCAAAGGCCGTGCTCCTTAATCCCGTAATAGTTAAACGAGATGAAGATAAGGAGAGCTACGGGAACCGTCGTCCACACAGTGGTCGTTGCGGCCGGAACTCCAGGGATAAGCCCGATGATATTGAGGCAAAATATATAGAGGAAAACCGTAGCAGTAAGGGGTAAGTACTTACGATTTTCCTTACCAAGCAGAGAATCCTGAAACGCTACGAAGGTCTCGGTAAAAAAATCAAGGATACCAGGTGTTGTTATACGCTGCTCCGGTATAACTCCCTGTTCGACTCCGAGGCGTTTTCTCCGACGCGCTAATACCTTGGCGCTCTGAGAGCCAATGACAATGAGACTCAGTCCCATCAGAAGCGCTGTGATGAGCTTCTGAGAGTTGGAGTCAGTCAAACCAAAAGAGTGAAAGTACGTATAGTGGTCTTGCATACCCGCTTCTTCGCGCCCCTGTTGTATAAGATCTTAGTAATTTAGGCAAACCTTCTTGAGACGGCGAGTGCCTCTCGCTCTACCACCTACGCGCTCACGTAAAAATCCGCACCGACTCTGGAGAAAACGGTGTGTTTTTTGTTTAATCAACTTGAATTTAAATCCACTTCGGTACTAAAATCCTTTAGGTTTGCCCGTGCCTGAAAAAAATCATCACTAGATTCTTGTAAATTTTTTCGCTCGTCGTATAACGCTTCCTTCGCTGTTCGATGACGGAGTTTGTGTGAACGGTCTCATGTGACCTGTTTCACCACAAACCGAGACAATCGAATTAAGGTCGGCGATTCTGCGGGGCGATATTTTTCCTTCCGCAGGAACGCGCAGCACACACTCCTGTGTTCATGTGAGGAAGATGAGCGGCAATCTGGCGTCTACAACGTTCAGCCAGACTGACTCTGCGCGGCAAGAGTCAGTGGTACCGTCATCTCAAAATTCGTCAGCAGAGATGCCTTCCCTTGAACAGTGTTGGGCGTTGGCTATCGCTGATGTATGCGGTGAAACCAATCAACACATAGTCGCCGCTTACATTGAGCCGCTATATCTCGATAGCGCGGCTTCAACTCCCGATCGAATAATAGTGCGCGGCCCCTCACGGCTCATCTGTAACTACGTGACCGCGAATTACGCGAGTCGTTTACAGGCTCGCTTGTCTCATTTTCTCCAGAGCCCGGAGCTACAACTCTCTATTATTCCTCGAGAGCCGACGGCTCAGTCAGGAGACTCTGCGGGGCAGCCTCTTCGTAGGCCAGCTACTCCTTTCATCGTGAAGCGTCTGCGACCTGCGAATGTTGAGCCTAAAGAGACCCTTGAAGAGCTTCAAAATGCTGCCTCGAGCCCTTCGAGCGGCTCTTCTTCCGGCTCACAAACCCCTGAGATTTCAAATATTAACTCTCGCTACACCTTTACTGACTTCGTAGTCGGTAACAGCAACCAGTTTTGCCACGCTGCTGCGATGCGAGTGGCGGAGAACCCGGGCCGTAGCTACAACCCGCTCTTTATTTATGGCGGCGTTGGGCTCGGCAAGACACATCTACTGCACGCTATCGGTAACGCTGTTCTCAATCGCTCTCCTGATTCGCGGGTTCTCTACATGTCTTCGGAGACCTTTACGAACGAGCTCATCCTGGCTTTGCGCCATGCGAAGATGGAAGAGTTCAAGCGCCGCTTGCGCACCATAGAGGTTCTGCTCATAGATGACATTCAATTCATCGCGGGCAAGGAGCGAACTCAAGAGGAGTTCTTCCACACCTTTAATGCCCTCTACAGCGCCAAGCGTCAGATCGTCATAACTTCGGACAAGATTCCGACCGACATCCCCGGAATAGAAGAGCGACTGCAAACCCGATTCTCGTGGGGTTTGACCGCCGACCTCCAGGCTCCCGATTTTGAAACTCGCGTAGCAATCCTCAAGCAGAAGGCTCTCCTAGAGAACTTTCACCTGCCTGAAGAGGTGAGCCACCTCATCGCAGAGCGGATCTCGTCCAACGTACGTGAGCTGGAAGGCGCTCTGACGAGGCTGCACGCGGTCAGTACGATTCAACATGTCGATATATCCATGGACATGGCTCGCATGGCTCTCAAGCCGTTGCTGCAACCGAAGGTGGTCAACATCACCGTCGACGACATCAAGAAAGCGGTCGCTAATCACTTTAGCATCAAGGTCAGCGAGATCATTTCCAAGCGCCGGACGAAGAATCTCTCGTTCCCTCGCCACATAGCGATGTACCTGTGCCGCAAACACACAACTGCCTCGTATCCCGAGATTGGCGAACACTTTGGCGGACGCGACCATTCGAGCGTTATCCACGCCGCCACGGTCGTTTCGAGCAAGTTATCCACAGATGCTCAAGTTAAGGTTCTTGTCGAGGAAATCGAGAGGCAGCTCTTCGGTTAAAAACAAATAATATCAATAACTTGATGTGCTTATCCACAACTTGTACCATTCTGTGGAATACGCGGTACTTGAAGCGTTATTCACACCCTTTTCAACAAAGGGGGTGTGGATATCTTCAGTCTTTCGATACCTGGTGTTTTGCAGCTTGAGCGACGCCAAACGCTCATCTGCGTACGGGTTCGAAAGGAACAAGATGCTCAGCCGGTAAAAGGCTGTGGATAACTTGGGGGTTGGGCGGGTGAAACTGAGGCGGTTTGTGGAAAATAAATCTGCCTGTGGAAAGATCGAAAAGTTATCCCGATCTTAACAACACGTTGTATACGGACTATGTCATTTGAAAACATTACGTTATCTGACTTACCCACAAAAAACGGCCTGACTGATCACTATTCACTAACTTATTTTATTTAAGAGATAATAGGGGGACCACATGGAGATTACGATTCCCAAAACTGAACTGGCCAAACTTCTTCACGTCACTTTGGCGATAGCGGAAAAGAAATCAACGATGCCGATTTTGGCAAACGTTCTTCTTTGTGCAGAAGATAAAAGTTTCAAAGTTACAGGGAGTGACCTCGAGATTACGGCGGTAGCGTCATGCTCCGCTTTGGTGAAGAAGCCGGGATCAATCACCGTTAGTGCAAAGGTGTTAGGTGATCTCGTTCGAGAGCTTCCGGAGGGAGACATCACAATTCGAGCCTCCGATCGCGACCGCGTTGAAGTTGTAGCAGGGAGTTCAAAACTCAAGATCGTGGGATTGAGTGCGGAGGAATATCCTGTGCCGCCGGGACTCGCTCTAAAGACCAAGTGCAAACTTCCCGCTCCTACCTTGATCGAGATGATCAACAAATCCCTTTACGCGGTATCCCTCGACGAGGGCAGGTTCAATATGAACGGCGTGTGTCTGGAGATGTCGAAGGATGGTAGGGCATCGGGGCTCCGTATGGTTGCAACCGACGGTCACCGCCTCGCCCTGATCACGCGACCGATCGAGGGTGTTGAGTTTTCCGGATTGTCGCTCAAGGGATCGAAGAAGACCGACTCTTCAGCAGATCACGTGATCGTGCCTCGTAAAGGAATCGCCGAAGTTCGCAAAGCTCTCGAGACTGCCGGTGACGTGCCGGTCGGAGTCGATGTAAGCGAAGGATTCTTGGTGGTGGAAGGACCGGCGTGGAAATTGGTAGTGCGCTTGTTGGATAGCGAATTCCCGAATTATACACAGGTATTGCCGACCGCTCCGGGGAACAAGATCACCGTCTTGAGTTCGCAGCTCTCGCACGCATTGAAACGCGTCTCTCTCGTTGTAAGCGACAAGAACAAGGGGGTTCGATTCGATTTCTTTCCAAATCTTCTGCGCATCTCGAGCTCGTCTCCAGAGTTAGGAGAGGCTCAAGAGGAAGTTGAGGTTCAATATTCAGGCAAGGAATTCTCCGTTGGGTACAACGCGCGGTACATCATCGATGTGCTTTCGGCAGTAAGTGAGAACCAGGCTTTTGTGATGGATCTCTCAGGTGAGACCGGCCCAGGAAAGTTTTACACTGAAGCGGATGAATCCTGTTTTGGTATCGTGATGCCGTTGCGGCTCGATTAATTTCCACACTCTACCGGCGAAAGTGGTGTGGGTGCTTTGAAGAGAGCACCCACACTCATCTCGCCACTCAGCCCAACGGTCGCGTTTAACCAGGACACCACTTGTTTGTTTCTCAAGTCAGAGTTTTTAACTTTAGGAACTTAGCTGACCAGTCTGTTGATCTCTCGAGCGGCCCTATCTACATCACCGGCCTCAATGGTAACGGTAAGACGAACTTCATCGAAGCGATCTATCTCCTCTCCGGTTCGCGCTCCTTCAGAACGAATGTCTCCAACGAATTAAGCAGATGGGGAGAGTCGCAGTGTTCGGTCTTTGGCGTGGTACATCACACCTTGGGAACCGAAGAGCTCGGTGTCTCTCTCACACCAGGCAAACGCGAAGCTTTCTTGAACGGCAATCCGTTGAGCTCGATTAGTGAGCTTCTGGGGCGGCTGTGCATTGTTGCCTTTTCGCCAGCCGACCTGATGCTCATCAAAGGTGCCCCAGCGGGGCGCAGACGGTTTTTGGACCGTCACATGGTCGATGTACAGCCGGCATTTTTGAAAACTTTGATGGCTTACCAACGCGCTTTGGCGAGTAAAAGTGCGGTCCTGAAGCAGAGTTATGTTGATTATCAACAGCTTTTACCATGGAACACTTTGCTCGCCGAGTACGGTGGACAAGTTGTTGAGAACAGACGTAACTTCATAAAATCATTATCAAAAAAAGCTTCTTTTTTTCACAAATCCTACGCCCCAACAGATGGTGAGCTGGCTCTTGAACCGGAATCTGACCTGCTCGATTCAAACGGCAACGTGGATCCAAGCTACATTGCGCATCAGTTCGAACGTGCTGCCCAGCGCGAGATAGCCATGCGAAGCCCTGTAGTTGGCGTTCAGAGGGACGATATCAAGATAACCTTGGGTGGTGTGGACACTCGGGCCTACGCCTCTCAGGGACAAACCAGGAGCGTTGTGCTCTCTTTAAAGCTGGCGGTAATCGACCTGCTCGAGGAGGTAAAGGGTGAGTCACCAGTTGTACTTCTCGACGATGTCGACTCTGAGCTTGACGCGGCTCGCTCCGAGCGGCTCTTTGGAGCGCTGCTCGAAAAGCCCCGGCAGATGATAGTTACCGGAACGACCTCTCCCCCAAAACCTCTCGATAGCGAACCGTCTCTGCAGATTTTGAAGATGGCGGGAGGAGTTATTTCCGTGGAAAAACAGGGCCACGCTTCCACGTAGTTTGCCCATCCCTCGGTCAGGCCATGAGATCCGAGCGCTTATCATCGCTTAACCTATTAAAATAAAGGGGGATTTTTATATCTAGGACTGCTTTTTCAAGAAATTTCCGCGACTAGTACCCTCTCACGAGCAGGCGGGCATCCGCAGACGGGTTGAAACACCTGAATCGAATGCTGGTTTGGGCTTTGCTAAAGCTATCTAAATATCCTAAAATATTCGAGTTATGAAGTGGGAGGAGTAATGAGCACAGCGCCCAACGCACAAGAAGCCGGATTGGTGTACGACGCCGGTCAAATCAAGGTCCTCGAGGGTCTTGAAGCTGTTCGAAAGCGACCAGCGATGTACATCGGCGACACCTTCTTTCGAGGATACCACCACCTCATCTGGGAAGTTGTGGACAACGCTGTTGACGAAGCGCTTGCCGGTTATTGCTCCAAGATTACCGTTACTCTGCACACCAACGGCTCCGTGTCTGTCGAAGACAACGGTCGAGGAATCCCAACAAGTATTCATCCAACAGAGGGTGTGAGCGGCGTAGAGGTCGTTATGACCAAGCTCCACGCAGGAGGAAAGTTCGAGAAGGAAGCATACAAGGTGTCCGGCGGACTGCACGGCGTGGGTGTGTCGGTCGTGAATGCACTCTCGGAGTGGTTGAAGGTCGAGGTTAGGCAGGGTGGTAAGCTGCACACGATGGAGTTTCGCCGCGGAGATCCCGTGGCACCTTTGAAGCTCACTGGTGAGGCCGAGGGGAATGGAACGAAGGTAACCTTCTATCCCGACCACACCATCTTCGTAGAACAGAAGGGATTCACCTACGATACAGTCGCTCACCGTATTCGAGAGCTCGCGTTCCTCAACGCCGGGTTGCACATCAATCTGATCGACGAGCGAACAGACAAGAAGCAGGAGTTCTTCTTCGAAGGAGGAATTAAAAGCTTCGTTTCGTTCATCAACAAGGCTAAAAGCCCTATCTTCCCGGAGCCGATCTTTTTGACAGCTGAGCGAGAGGGAACGAGTGTCGATATAGCTCTGCAGTACAACACCGAGTACCAAGAGAGCATTCATACCTACGCAAACAACATCAACACCCCGGAAGGAGGCACGCACCTTATCGGGTTCAAGGCGGCGTTGACGCGCACACTCAACAACTACGCCAACAAAAACGATCTCCTCAAAGGTTTCTCCGAGGGTATCCAGGGCGATGACACTCGTGAGGGTTTAGTTGCGGTAATCAGCGTCAAGATTCCAGAGCCTCAGTTCGAAGGCCAGACGAAATCAAAGCTCGGAAACAGCGAAGTAAAAGGCTTCGTAGAGCAGATCGTGGGCGAACATTTAGGGAAGTTTTTCGAGGAAAATCCCGCGATAGCCAAGATGATCGTGAATAAGTCCTTGGAGGCTGCACGAGCGCGCGAAGCGGCGCGAAAGGCGCGCGAGCTCGTGCGTCGTAAGGGAGCGCTCGATAGCGCTGCTCTGCCGGGTAAGCTCGCCGATTGTCAGAACGAGAACCCCGAAGAAGCAGAGATATTCCTGGTGGAGGGTGAATCCGCAGGCGGCTCAGCGAAGCAGGGTCGTGATAAGAAGAACCAAGCTATCCTTCCACTCAAGGGTAAGATCTTGAACGTGGAGAAGGCTCGTTTCGACAAGATGCTCTCATTCGAAGAAATTCGAATTCTCATCACGGCTTTGGGTACGGGCATCGGACCCGGAGACTTCGACATCAACAAGCTGCGCTACCACAAGATCGTCATCATGACCGATGCCGACGTCGACGGTAGCCACATCCGCACGCTCTTGCTCACCTTCTTCTATCGACAGATGAACGAGGTTATCTCGCGAGGCAACCTCTTCATCGCGCAGCCGCCGCTCTACAAGCTCAAGAAAGGCAAGATGGAGCGCTACATCAAGAACGAGAAGGAGTTCACCGAGATCATCATTGGTTCAGGCGTTGAAAACGTCACCGTCGATTCAAAGAACGGGAAGAGCAGCAAGGCAGAGGATATCAAAGCTCTCTTAGTGCGTGTTAGCGATATACAGCCCTCTCTCGAAGAGCTAGAGATGGAACGATTGGATAAACGGGTGGTCGTAGGTCTTGCCGAAGCTGCGATACCGTTCCCTGAGGATTCATGGAAACGTGAGAGGATAGTCGAATTGTTGCCGAGTGCCGAAGCTGCCATCACGAACCGCATACCTACTCCGCCTAAGGTCGAGATCGTCGATGACATCGAAGGCGAGGTCGCTCTTAAAGTTACCACCCGCCAACGTGGTATTCAGTACACAACCCTCGTGACACGGCGACTTTGGATTTCGGAGAAGATAGACGAGATCAGGAAAGTGTATCATGACGCCCTCCAGCTCGTTGGAGAGGGACCGTTTACGATCACTGCAACCGGAGAATCACGTGAGTTGGAGAAGGTTGATTCCATCGAACAGGTAGCAGATTTCGTCGATCAGCGCGGACGGAAAGGGGTCTCCATAACTCGCTACAAGGGACTGGGAGAGATGAATCCAGAGCAGCTGTGGGAGACCACGATGGATCCTACCAACCGCAGACTGCTCAAGGTTACCGTCGACGATGCTATCGACGCTGACCAGATCTTTACTGTTCTCATGGGCGATGAGGTCGAGCCGCGCCGAAAGTTCATCGAGGAGAACGCTCTCAAGATCCGCAACCTCGATATTTAACAGGCTGCGGAAAAATGGCTTCGTAGCGAGAAATTCGAGGTTTTGGTGCCCCGAAGGCCTCGCCCAACAATTTGCTTTCAAAAAGTTTCGGCTAACCTACTGATTAGATGTGGGATTGACGGGAAGCCGCCCACGGTTTTGCCCAAAAAGTTGACCGCAGGCAGTAACTTAGGTACCTTTTCCACCGGTTAAAACCTAGGAGTTGTACTATGGCTTCCCCAACCAAGATTACCTGGAACAAGAGAAACGCTCGTGACGCCAAGAAGATAACCCGGCGTAACAAGAAGGTCAGAGCTGCTGAGCGCAAGGCTGCTAAGGCTGCGTAGTTACGTATCGACCTTTTTGATTGGGTAGAGCGGGGCCTTGTAAGGCCCGTTTCTTTTTGATTTGTACTACCCATCCTCTGTAGCGAAGCTAGGGCCCACAGCGCGCCATCACTTTCAGCGACAGACTACGCTTTTCCGCCATATCACCATAGAGTTTTCGACGGATGGCCCTTCAGCATTTGTATAGTTGCGCACGCTTGAGCAGCTCACGCAACCGACGTACGGTGGCGTTCGAAGTGAAAGGTCCTCCAATCGAACTCGATGGAGGCACGAGCTTCTATTCCTCCCTGCCTCCGCGAGCAGCTCACCTAGAAGACACCGCCCTCAGCATGTTGCAGGGGCGCATGGAGGCGACAAGGGAACACCTGATAGAAACCTTCAAAAGCTTCGAAGGAAAGGTGATTTATCCCTGTGCCCTCGCTGATCTGAGGAGTGTCCTTGACCTTCATAAGCTCTTTCCAAATGCACAGCTTGTGCTCAATGACCTTGTAGATCCTGCTCATATCTCGGATGTTCTGATATCAGGTGAGAGACCAACAGGAACCGATGCAATGATCGAGTATCTCAAAAAGGGCTTTGTATTCGATCGTACCTCGGATTGGAGAAATCGGCATGAGATTAAGGATCTGACGTTCGAGGTCAAACGACGAGATGAGCAATACCCTGTCTTCGACGTCTCTTTCCGAATAGACACCTCCGGCTACAATCCGAACTGTCTACCGGAATTCCTCTCAGAGATATCGAGAGTCAAATTTGAATACCGTGTAACAGATCTCTTCAATGATGACGCTATGTCGTCAGGAATCGTTTTTCTTCGCCGGCCGGGCTGGCAAGGTTCTCTGATGAAGGATGCTAGGCTTTGGGAGCGCGTGAGCGAACTGGTAGGCGATAATCAGTATTTATTGGCTGCAACGGATCAAGGATATGAAGGGAGTACGGCCTTGATAAGCGAGTCATTCGAGCCGCTCCTTATTGATCCATACATCGATCAATGTCGGCCTGTGCTTCCGTTATTGAAGATAGGCGGAGCGGTCTCAACACAGGTATTTGTAAAAAAGCCCCCTGCGCGCGAGATGCCTTACCTCACATGAATCCCGCTCTTTCAAAGCGGGTGGAACGATACGTCAGACGACCTTCGAGATACTCACAGTGTGGCGCACTTTGCAGGGGTATATGGTGGTACCAGATCGACGCATGCCGCATGATCGGTCATGATTATGTCTACTCCTCGTGACCGGAGAAGCGTCCAGACCTCCTGGTCGTCATAAAAGGGGTGCGCTACGTTTACGAGCACGCGAGCATGTGCCGAGTGACTGGACGCTATCGCATGCGCGCTTGCCCACCCCTGGAGTTCTATAAACTCCGCTCCAACATCAAGCGCCCGCTTTACATCGTCCTCATTTTGACATCGAGCGAGGGCGCGCAAAGTGGGATTGCGCTCGAGCATCGTCTGCATCCTATCGAGGCTGCGGAACTGTACAACGATCTGACTGAGCATGCCTTTCGTTATAGCTTCCTTGATAACCGCCTCGGCGAGTTGATCGGATTCTCCTTTTAGATCGACTTGCAAGAGAGATGCCCTGTCTCTGATCGCCTCTAGGGCATCGGAGAAGAGCGGGATTGCTACAGTTCCCACCGTATCGAGCCGTACTGAATTTCGCTCCTCGCGCGTGAGCTCCTGGACGGTCCGGCCGCAGAGAGTTCGAGGGCTGTGATAATTGGAGGGGCTCAGGCTTCCATCATGAAAGAGAAAGAGGTCTCCACTTGTGGACTGTCGGACGTCGACCTCGAGGTGTGGAATCCCGTAGAGCAGAGCTTCATTGATCGCTGCGATTGAGTTGTCAGGAAGACCGGTGTGGATATTGGCGCGATGGGCAGTAACGAGTGGTGAGAGCGGGGCGGTCGCGGGCAATCGCTTTATCTGACGCATCTTCCAAGGGGAGATGCAGCCGGTGAGGAGCAGAGTGAGGATTGAAAATGCGAGAAGTGAGTGTTTCATGGAAGTGCGCGAATAAATCGGTGGGGTTGCTCGACCAGTAGCGTATCGGTCAGGGGCATCCCGCTATCGGCAGTCAGGCGCTCGCCGACATCACAAAATGAGCAGGCATTCACAAAGTAGCTCGCGACCACGCCGTGGCGAGCGAATCTGCGTACTCATTCCACAACCAGCCGTTGTGCGCTTTTATCCACTTCAGGCGCACCTTGGGGTGTGAAAGATGTAGGTCATAGAGCTGCTGTACGAGTTCGAGGTTTGCTATCGGACCACTGCTTCGCTTCCAGCCGCGAGCTTTCCACTTTGCAGCCCACTCATTGATTGTTTTTACGCAGAGCTCGCTATCCGAGTAGATATCAATGTCGGCGTCGGGCGGGAGATACGAAAACGCCTGGATGAGCGCGGTCAACTCCATACGGTTATTGGTTGTGTCGGGAGAGTGCCCATGTTTCTGGTCAATCACATTCCCGTCTTGCACATGTACGAACCCCCATCCTCCGGGACCGGGATTCGGAGATGCCCCACCGTCGGTGAACACGCCTGTTTGAGGACCACCGGAATGGACTTGTAAAACCTTCTCTAATGTCATGTTCAACCGCTCTCCAGGGGGTGATTAGGCGATCTTCTGTCGCAAGCGCTGCATCAACCCAGCGAAGGTATCTTTGCGGATAATGCCAGCAAACTCGTTGCGGTAGTTGGCGACGAGCCCAATGTTCTCGATGACGACGTCGTAGACCTGCCAACGGCCGTCGGTGAACATGAGCTTGTAGTCGATTGGAAAGTTGTCACCTTTACTCGTTACTATCGTTTTGACCACAGCTTTGTTGGCGTCAAGATTCTCGCTCTCGACCTTGACCATGCCCGGCTTGACGGTCTCTATCTTCGAGAGATAGGTGCGGGCGAGAAGCTCGGAGAAGACGTCGGTGAACTCCTTTTGCTGCTCCGGCGTGATCTCGTTCCAGTTGGATCCAAGGGAGCGCTTCGACATCTCTGCAAAGTTGAACTTGGGGTTGATGAGATCGCGAAGTTTCGCTCTTCGAGAGCTCTTCTGGGCTTCATTGGGAGTTGCTTCGCATATCGCGATGATTAAGTTGATCGTCTCGGATATCTCAACCTTTGGAGAAGAGCCGGTCGGCGTAGCCCATGCCGCAGGAAGGTACAGTGAGCCAACGAGACCTACTAAAAGCGCAATTCGTGCCAGCATGAGTGTATCTCTCCTAATGGTATTGGTTACTTCGTTTTTTCTTTATCTTGAGACTTGGCGTCGTCTTCGTCCTTGTCACCGCTCAAGCTGTGAACGACTTTGCCTATGACGTCTTCTATATCCACAACCGATTCCGTTTCCGTGGTTGTGCCATCTTCAGCTATGTAGGTGTCGGAAGCGCCACGGGATACCTTCACGTAGCGATCTCCTATGATACCCTTGGTGCGGATCGAAAGGATGTCGTCGTCCTTGATCTTCATGCTTCGGTTAAGCTTGAGTGTAACAACCGCTTTGGGATCCTTGAGGTTGATCGCAGAGACCTCTCCAATCGGAACGCCTGCTATCTCTACGGATGCGCCGTACTTGAGACCGGAGATGTTGTCGAACTCAGCGTGTACAAGATAGGTGTTGCTGGTGCCTATCTCGAGGCCTGCGAGGCCGACAGCCAGGTAACCGGCAGCGCCGACACCGAGCATAGTGAAGAGCCCTACGACGAATTCAAGGGTGAATGTGCGCTTAGGCACGGGCAGCTGCGGATTCGTTTGGGCGTTATTGAATTTTGATTGGTCCATCCGTTCTCCCGTTCAGAAACTGCTGCACCGCAGGGTTGGTTGAGGCGATCATCTCGGCTGGGGAGCCCTCTGCGATGATCTTCCCACCAAGGATCATGGCCACTCGATCGGAGACTTGAAAGACCTCCGGAAGTTCGTGGCTAATCACCAAGCCGGTAAAGCCCCACTGTGTTTTGCATGCGTTAATTAAATCATAGACCTCTTGGCCATCAAGAGGGTCCAGGCCTGTGTTGGGCTCGTCAACGAGCAGCACTTTCGGCTCCGTAATGAGCGCACGCGCCATTCCCACGCGCTTGCGGATTCCGATAGAGACCTCCTCAGGGAAATTTTTGAGGTATGTGGTTAAGCTGAGCGACTCAGCAACATCGAGAACCTTCTTGTGTATGCGTGCGGAGCCCGTTCCGCCGCGCGCACGCAGAGGAAAGGCGATATTGTCGAAGATCGTGAGCGAATCAAAGAGCGCCGCAGACTGGAACAGTACGCCGAGCGAGCGGCGAATCTTGTTCTTCCTGCTCTCGGAGCGAGCGGCAGTGATGTTTTCGCCGCCTATGTATATCTCTCCGGAATCAGGTTGCATAATTCCCATGATAAGCTTGAGTAGAACCGACTTCCCTACACCGCTCGGTCCCACGACCGCGGTACTCTTGCCGGGCTCTATTTCGATACTAACCCCATCGAGAACAACTTGGGAGCCGAAGCGTTTGTGGACGTCGCGTACCGAGATCATCTCTACTCCATGAATACTCGGGTTAGTACGCTGGTGAGGAAGTAATCAACGATAAGAACGGCGACCGATGCGGTTACGACGGACTGAGTCGTGGCCTTGTTGACGCCTTGAGCACCGAATCCGCATGTGTACCCTTTGTAGCAACTCACCCATCCGAAGATCATTCCGAACACCGTCGCTTTGATGAAGCCTGAGTACACGTCCACGAAGCCGACGGCAGATGTTATCTGCGTCATAAAGGTTCCGGCGCTCAAGCCCAGGAGCCCGACAGCGACGAGGTAGCCACCAAAGATACCAACGACGTTGAAAATTGCGCACAAGAGCGGCATGGCGATGATTCCGGCGGCGAAGCGGGGGGCCATGAGGTACTTCATGGGGTCAACCGCCATGGATCGCAGCGCATCTATCTGCTCGGTGATGCGCATGATGCCTACCTCAGCAGTTATTGCTGATCCGGCTCGACCAATTACCATGAGTGCAGTCAAAACCGGGCCGAGCTCTCGAATGAGGCTCAAGGCAACTGCTGGGCCGGTGTAGGCGTTGGCGCCGAATTTCGAGAGTGTGTACTCGCCTTGTACGGCGAGTACAGCGCCGGTAAAGAGTCCGATGAGGGCGATGACAAGG
>JBILFA010000103.1:0-12419 GCA_044351795.1 Bdellovibrionota bacterium
TAGCTGCAGCGTCGGGCTATTTCGGTGAACATATCGACGATACCGATACTGTCGCAGATGGCAGGGCATTCCGAAGCTCGAGCCGCGAGCCATGGAGGAGAAGGAGTAAGAGGAGCAGCAACGTCGCAAGCAGCTCACTTTGGACTTGTTCGTGAAGGACAACGCTCTCTATCAGTGCTTTGAAGCGTGCTTCGCTTCTCTCTAGCGGAGGAGGCGTCGAAATCCCACCCGGGATGTGGCTAATGGAGCCGCCCATGGGATTCGAACCCACGACCCCCTCATTACGAATGAGGTGCTCTACCAACTGAGCTAGGGCGGCATGCGAACAGCAGCAGGTAGGGCTTTATACCCTCACTGGAACATGAATTCAATCGACCGGTGTGTTGCTCATCTTTTTGGGGGTTTTACGGGAGTTCCAACGAATGCGGCTACCTGGCACAGGGCGAATGTCCCGAGATAGATGAGGGACTCTAGTTCGGTGACGGGGAACTTGAGCAGCATCCTTATGACCGGAATGGCAGCAGTGCTAAGAGCGACGAAACGGACGACGTGCACCCAGGTGGGGAGTAGGGAATCAGGCTTGAGGTTGGGCTCTACGTCCCCAGAGAGCTGGCGCAGATCGATGGCTCGAATTACGTCGTTCGGGTGCACATCAAAACCGCTACCGGGTATCGTCAGATGCGTATGACGGACGTAATTACGGAGCTTCAAGAGCAGGCGCCAGGGGAGGGGTTGCCTGCTCAGGTAGGCGTCGGAGAAGCGTATCGAGAGGCAGTAGGTTCGGGCCTGTGTGACGGTCCAGATCCGAGCAAGCTCAGACCAGCCGATGATTCCACTCTCCAGCGTCGAGACTCCGCGGCGATCGATGACGATGAGAGGGCTGTGCGTGGCGAGTACGAGGATATTGCGGATGAAGGAGTGAATCGCAAAAACGCTCACGATGCATCCGAAGGCCGCCTGCTCACGGCTCGGCTTAGCACTCAGGAGAAGTAGCCAAAAGCCAAGGGCGCCCAGCGCTGCAGAGAAAGCTATCCGGCGTAATGATGAGGAGAACCGCTGATACACCACGAAGGGAGCCGGAACGAATGTTGTGTTAGGTGCGGCGGTACCGAAGGTTTGCTGCCACATTGGATCCGGTTCGGGAGCTCTTGGCTGCTCAGGGGGGCGTTGTGGCGGCGCTCGCGGAGGTTCCCTCTTCGTTGCCCTTGCTTTGCGTTCCTTATAATTCTTGCGAAGCGCTTCTATCGCTGAGTTCAAGAGGCGTGTCTGCTCTTCGGCACGCTTGCGTAATCGCTCATCGGTCTGAAAGCGATCGGGGTGCCACACTCGAACGAGATCCTTGTAAGCGGCGTTTATCTCATCCCACGATGCGCCGTCTGTTAACCCAAGGATATCCAAAGACTCCTCTAGAGATTCCATATGCCTGATATTACTCGAACTCTCTACTACGTTACCCAACCTGTACGGTGAGGACAGTGTTGCGGCATTAACTCGTCACATGCTACTGTGCTGTGGAGTAAATACTATAGGTGGGCCGGGTTAAGGTATGCCAAACGAGATGTTACCGAAACTGCGTGAAGGATATACCACAGCAGTCCTAGAAGGCGATGCTGAGAAAGCTACGCGAATAATCGACCAAGGTTTAGCTGCGGGTATCGTGCCCTCTCGTTTGTACCTCGATGTGCTGATGCCTTCTCAGGTTGAGATAGGTGCAAGATGGCATCGGGGAGATCTCTCGATTCCTGAGGAACACATAGCTACCCAGATTACGTTGCGACAAATGGGCCGTTTGCGGGAGATGCTCAAGACTCGCCTCAAATTGGGCCTCAAGGCGCTCGTGTGTTCGGTGGAGGGAGATCAACACTTCATCGGTGCACAGGCGGTTGCTGACTTTATGGTTGTGGATGGTTGGGAGGTCGATTTTCTCGGTGCCGATATTCCGACCGATCACCTCGTTCCTTTTACGAAGGCCAAGGGATGCCATCTTGTGTGCGTATCTGTTTCGCTTCCCTCGCTCATTCCGATCGTACAGAGACTCATCTCTGAGCTGCGAAAGATCCCGGCTGGGCCCAAGATTATTATTGGCGGAGCCGCGTTCATCACAAATCCGGACCTTGCAAAACTTGTAGAGGCTGATGGATTCGCGCGCGACCCGCACGAGGCGGTCAATTTGGCACGACACCTGTGTGGAGTGCTGGATGCTGAGAACTCGCTCGCTGTATTTCTGCGTAAACTCGGTCACTCGGTGCATGAGCACCGCAAGCTCAAAGGCATGAGTCAACAGGAGTTGGCACACACCTCAGATCTCGACAGAGCCTACATTAGTGCCGTCGAACATGGTAAACAAAACATCAGTATCGGCGCTATCTCAAAGTTGGCGAGAGCTCTCGAGGTTTCGATAGAAGAGCTTCTGATCGGATCAGATTATCGCTAATCTTCACCTTCGAACGCCTACCACCGCGGCGCTATGAGGCGCAGGGTGTCCTTCCACGGTGAAGTTCGGATCGGCAGGATCGAGGAAATCAGCCAAGCTTTCGTACGGAGCGTGTACGGTTCGTCGCTGCTCGTGAGTGGTAATCGGTCCAAACCGATGAATTGTAAGATCCTTGAAACCGGCGCGTTCCATCAAGGTAGCTAGGGCATCCGCAGTCGGCATAATCCATGCATTTCTCATCTTGGCGTATCGATCGTTGGGCACCAAGAGATACGAACCTTCTCGGTCGATCACCAAGCTCTCGAGAATCACCCTGCCACCCGGTCGTGTCGAGTCGTAGAGGGCGCGTACAGCCGAAAAGGGGTCACGTTGATGATAGATCACGCCCATGCACAGAATGAGATCGAAGAAGGCGGGAAAAGCTTTGAGTCCAGAGATTCCTGTCGGAACAAAGCCAAGGCCAGGGTGCCGGTACAGGGCGTTCAGAAAAGCAAATTGAAGCCAGCAACGCGCTACGGGGTCAAATCCGACCGCCAGCTCAGGGCAGTACTGTAGCAGCTTGAAGAGAAAGTATCCGTTGCTGCATCCGACATCGGCGATCCGTAGGCCCTGAGTGAGGTGCACCAGGGGCTGTATCCGCTCCCATTTGATATGCGATCTCCACTCCGAATCGATCGTGTGTCCATGTATATTAAAGGGACCGATTCGCCACGGGATAAGTGCACGAACGAGCTGATCGATCGTATCAGAAGGAATAGCGTGGCTGGAAGAAATCGTGACCGCATCCGTTGTTGCGTGCGTGTCTTGATGCGGATGGGGCTTGGAGGCTACGTCGTGCAGCAGTTCTCGACAGGTATTCCAATGATTCGACTTGAGAATCTGCCGCAGCGCCGCGTGAGCTTCACGAGTGATCTGCGCTGCATCGAATTCACCGCGGAATCGGCGAAGTGGGGTAAGGGTCGCGCAGAGGGGAGGGAGGGCTGACATGCTTTTAGTGGGTACCATGAGTGGTGCTATCGATCCAAGCGCTCGTGCCCGGCCTTCTAAGTTATTTCACCTGTCGGTGAGGGACGACCGGACTCGAAAATGGTCGCACTTCTTACTTTCCTGTCCTTACATCCTCAGCTAGACTCGTGGTTGATGGCAACCTTCACCGAAACAACAGCACACATCACCGTTTCAGTCGAGCCGATCCCGTTGACCGAGGATTCCCGGCCAGAGGAGAGTCAGTACGTCTTCGCATACACGGTTACGATTGAAAACCACTCAGACCAGAATGTGCAGCTCATGGAGCGCCACTGGATCATCGAATCCGCCGATGAACAGATCGGGGAGGTCGTTGGTCCCGGCGTAATCGGTCTCCAGCCGATCGTGGAGCCGGGGAAGCATTTTCAATACACGAGTAGCTGCGTAATACGGGATCCTATCGGTGCTATGAAGGGAACCTATGTGCTTCGTCGAGGCGCGGGTGGCTTCTTTGTCGTTCAGATCCCGCGTTTCCGATTGCTGTATCCGAACTCCGTCAACTAGAGCGAATTGTTATGCCAAAGGACTTCTTCGCAAGTTCTCGTACTACGAGCCTACACACCCTTGCCACAGGATCTAAGATCCACGTGATCGGCGTGTGTGGAGTTGCAATGGCGCAACTTGCGGTGTCCTTGGCCGAGCGTGGATATCACGTCTCGGGCAGCGACAAGGAGTTCTACGAGCCGATGCGCACGCTCCTTGCGAATTCGTCGGTTGAAACGAAAACCGGATACCTTGCAGAGCATGTTCCGCTCGACGCCTCTCTGGTTGTAATCGGCAATGCTATTAGCTACGGGAATCCCGAAGTTGACGTAATCGAACAGAAAAATCTTCCCTACACCTGCTTTCCCAAGATACTCCAAGAGGTCGCTATAGCAGGTAAGCACTCCATCGTTGTGACGGGGACACACGGAAAGTCTACGACCACAGCGCTGATAGCATCGCTTCTGCTTCAACATGAAACGGCCCCCTCGTACTTCGTCGGCGGTATTGCGCAGGGATTGCCGCAAAGTCTCGCTGTCGGGACGGGAGGCTTCTCGGTTGTCGAAGGAGACGAATACGACAGCGCATTTTTCGCAAAGGTTCCCAAGTTTTCTTTCTACACTCCGGATACCGTTGTCGTGAATGCGATAGAGTTTGACCACGCCGACATCTATCCGAACATAGAAGCGATTGAGCAGGAGTTCACCAAGCTTGTCATGGGCCTTGGCTCGACAGGCACCGCGGTGTGCTGTATTGACTTCCCACGGGTTAAGACGCTTGTGTCGGAGTGGGCTAACGGTGCGACCTGCCGGCTCATCACGTTCGGAGTCGATAAGGATGCGGAGTATCGGATCGTTTCACGCACGACTGAGGGGCTTTCTCAGGAGATCACGGTTCGCAACGCAGCGCTTGGGGAGCTCACCTTTTTTATTCCGATGGTCGGTGAGTACAATGCTCGAAACGCGCTCGCAGCACTCATAGTATCGATGATAGCAGGCCTGGATCTGTCCAAGACGATACGGTTTCTGGGTGAGTTCAAGTCGGTTAAGCGGCGGCAAGAGGTACGGGCGCAGCGCGGAGGAGTGGTGTTGATTGAGGATTTCGCGCACCATCCCACCGCGGTGAGAGAGACCCTTCAAGCCGTCAAGGAAGCGTTTCCAACGGCGCGTATCACCGCCATCTTTGAACCGCGCTCCAATACGAGCCGTCGAAAGGTCTTTCAAGCGGACTATGTCGAGGCTTTTAAGCTCGCCGATCTGGCTATTCTTAAGGATGTAACGGCGCGTTCTATTGATCAGGGGCTAGAGCTGATTGATGTCTCCACGCTCAGCGACGATATCACGCATTCGGGTGTTGAGAGCGCATGCTTACCGGATGTGCAAGCGATCCGCGAGCGTATCTGGAGCTCTGTCTCTTATTCTCCCGACCAATCTTCCCCTCGAGAGATACTGGTAGTGATGTCCAACGGCTCATTTGATGGGCTAAACGATCTCCTTCAGAGGGATCTCGAGACAAGGTAGAGATAGTGTTTTTGATTTAACAGGCTGCGGAAAAATGGCTTCGTAGCGAGAAATTCGAGGTTTTGGTGATGGTCGAAGCTGAGAGCGTGAAAAAACCGCAGGTGTATCCGCTGCGATACATTGAGGATTTTTTCGCGCTCTCATCTTCGGCCAGCGCCGAAAGATCGGATTTCGCAGCAGAAGCGCATTTTTCCGCAGCCTGTTAAAGGGCAGCTGTGTACATAAGCCGCCTCTCCTCGGAGGAGATTCAGCTACCACTTGACCGGTCATCAGTGCTAAGTAAGAGAGATGAACACCCATTCAATCAGGCACCTATTTCGAGTTTTCACCTTATCGTTTGTAGCTATCGCCGCGCTCTTCGCAGGATGTAATTCGGACGTCGTAGACCAGGCGAGAGAAGCTATAGACATCGCTGATGGTGTGCCGCGTAAGGATATTGACCGTGGAAAGCTTGGGGTTAACGCGTTTTTCAACCAGCAAAACTTTGGCTCGATCTCTGCCCAGTATGCCGAGGTGAGCCAGACTCTGGGTATCAAACACATCCGTGCGCTCATGGCCTGGGACGATGCTGTGCAAGGAAGCCCTTCGGCATCGCCTAATCTTTCCTTCTACGATTCGATCCTCGAACGTATTCCGAATGGGGTCGATGTTCTTGTCATTTTGAGCGACGTTCCGCGCTGGATGTCTAATCCCGCTACGTGGGTTAATGGTGATCCCCGCGCAACCTTTGTAAAGCGTTGGGTAGAGCCGGTTGTTGCCCGATACGCTGCGAATCCGCGGGTGGTAGGCTTCCAGATATGGAATGAACCAAACGCTCCGGGACGCTTCGACAACAGCGTGCTCCAGCTCGATACGAATGCGCTCAATTACCTCGATCTGTTGGCGCAGTCACACGCAGCGATTAAGCGTATCGCTCCGGGTAAATTGGTCGTCAATGCAGCCACAACTGCTATCAACCAAAATTACCCCGGAACCCTCGACTACAACCGAGCTCTCAGAGATAACGGTCTTCTCAATTTTATCGACGTGTTTGCAATCCACTACTACGGGCGACAATACGAGAACGTGGTGAGAAACGGAGGAGTTCAGGATTTTCTCAGTTCGATGGGAAACCGGATCTGGGTAACGGAGTCGGGTGCTCAAGGGGTGACGAAGCAGCTCGAGTATGTCGAGCAGACATGGCCCTTCCTCTCAGAGCGTATCCCAGCCATCGAGCGCTTCTATTACTATCAGATGTATGAAACCGGGGATCCGGCAACGTCGTACGGGTTGAAAAACGGTTCGTCGGATCAGCCTGTTTCTGATCTGTACATCCGGCTTCGTGATGGGAAGTGAGCGAGGTTCTGCTACGCACCCCGTAGCTCCAAATTCCGACACATCGCTTCGCTAGGTTCCGCGTAACAGTTTAGAAGTGACATGGCAGGCACCGAGGAGCATCCGCACAAAGATCCATAAAATTCCCCTGTCAGAGGATCCAAATATACATGACCCCTGTGGGAGCCCATGCTCCAAAAGAATGCGCTTAGCGAGAGTAAATGCGACAACAAAAATAACTGACGATATGGTCGATGTAAGCGAATCCAGCTTAGTTTTGGGATAAGCATGAGGTTGAATCTCAGAGCTCGAGGTCATGGGTGGCTAAGCAACAAAAGTAGAAGTGGGACCTGTCGATACATCGAGGCAGAAGTGATGCTTCTCCGTAGTATAGTGCGACAGTTGAATGGGCGATATCTCATGTAAAGTGCCCTATTTTTGCTGAGAGACCCAAACCCCAGTAGCGCATCTCTGTTCCATGAGGTGTGCCGCGTACCTCCATTCGATGACTATGTGTAGTCGCTTTGCAAGATTCAGATTGCGCAGTCAAAGTCCGGTGTGGCATTGATGACACTTAGGGAACGTTAGTATCACACAGCGCTCGATTGAAAGGGTGGGCAGGAAGGTCCTTACTCAAAGAATAACTCATGTAGTAAATTACCGGCTATCGCTGCTACGGCTTCGACATACAGCCAAGATTCTAGTCCGATCCTATTTACCCGTGGGTCTCGAATGCCTAATCGAAAAGTGCTCTGGCACGTAATCTTAACGGGATACATGTTGATGACGTATTTGGGGCTTTTCCCGAATGTAGTCACTGGCCTACTAACACTTGAGTCGGGGGTCCCCGCGGTCTTGACGCATTCTCAATCCTGGGGAGAACTCCAAGTCGACAGATCTATCTCCAAAACGCCGCTCTCGATTCAAGGGCATCGATATTGGAAGGGATTTGGAACTCATGCGGAGTCGACCATTAGGATTCGTGTTCCCGCCAATGCAATCAGCTTCGAGGGAGCCTGTGGTATCGACGATCAGGGCAAGGATCGCGGCGCGTTCACGTGTGTTATTCGTAAGAACGGCGAAGTTGCGTGGAATACACCCCTTATCAATAAGGACGACCCAATACGCTTTTTTCGTATGCCCCTTTCGCCAGGAGATGCGGTGGAATTAGTCATTCAAGCGGGTAAACAAGGCATCGATTACGCACACGCCGATTGGGTGTCCTTGAAATTCGAGGAACGATAGCTTCTACCATGCGGCCGCTGAAAGCCCACAGTATCATTGCCTTAATCACAGTGCTTGCAGGCGCAACGCTGGCTGTGCTTGCCCCTCCTACCAAGGCGTCGATCTCCGTTGAATCCACGCAGAGTGCTCTCCTGACACCGGAGAGAAAGCTCTTGTCAGCAAAGCTCGGAGTGCTGTCAGCCGGAGATCCATATCTGCGAATAACGCCGGACTCGTGCGTTTTCGCGGTAGTCATTGATGGTGTTAGGGTGGATGATCCGCAAGTGCCCTTCTGCGCGGAACGCAACGGGCGCTCCCTCTTCGTAGGAGCCTTGAGTGATAAGAAATCGATTCAAGTTCAGCTTGAGATGGAGGCGCGGTCATCCGATCAGGTGACGTTCACGGCTGAGCACTCGGCATGGAAGGTTCTCACACTTGGAATTTTCTTCCTGTCGAGTTTTATCTTCGGAAGCCTTGCGTTCCTTGATCGCATACAAGGAAGTCTGGCCCGACATAAGTCGACCGCCACTCTTATCCTCCATTCGGGGAGATCGGCATGCGTTGTTTTATTAGCGCTCTGGACACTGCTTTATTATCGTCATGGTGGCGGTGACGCTGTGCAGATGAGCGGAGTGCTCGGCCTCGATTGCTACCTTCTTTGGCTCCTGTTTCGAAGAAGAGTTGATAGGGACCTCACGTGTGAGAATGCTGCCGAGCCGAGCATAATGGCGAGGCTAGCGTTGACGATGGTAGCTCTAGCAATCTTTGTGCTAGTGGGTTCTATCTCGACGATTCGACACTACAACCTCGGATCTCACGCCTTCGATCTTGCTATACAGGAGAACGTTCTCTGGAACTCACTGCATGGAAATCCATTCATATCGAGCGTCATGGGAGGCATTCCGTATCTAGGAAATCACACCGTGATAGCCTATGTACTCCTGCTTCCTTTCTACTATCTACTTCCTTCAACTTATACACTTCTTTGGTTACAGGCAGCTATCTTTGTAGCAACAGTAGTGCCCCTTTTTCTCGTTGCACGGTACCTACTAAGAAGTGAGCGAGCAGCGCTACTTGTTTCATTCTCGTTCTTGCTTCATCCAGCACTACTTGGTGCGAGCTGTAACGATTTTCACGAGCTTGCGTTAGCACCGTGCTCGCTGGCCTGGTTAATGTATGCGGTAGTTTTTCAGCGACCGCTCCTCCTAGGTGTCATGGCGCTGATGTGCTCGAGCATTAAAGAGGACATGTCGGTGAATCTAATAGTTCTCGGCGCTGGGCTTCTTGCGACGCGGTACGCTCTTCAGGGTGTGTACCTGCTGCTCTGCGGAGTAGCCTCCTATGTATTCTGGCAGAATATTATTATCCCGGCATTCGCAGGATTCGAGTCGACCTACACCTGGTATCTTTCCGAATCACTAGGAAGAAACCTGTCGCCGATAGACGTTGTGCGCAAGCTACTAGAAGCCCCTTTCAATGTGATCGTACCCTTGCTTGATCGCGATCGAGCTTTCTTTTTGTTGCAGTCGTTAGGAGGATTTTTATTTACCCCGGTGCTCTCACTGCGAGGCGCACTAATGACGAGTTACGGTACGGCCCTTGTGTTGTTGAGTGGTCATGCCCCCCTCTACACCCTTGGGTACCACTATGTGTTCGCGTGGCTTACGATTGCTACCTTCGCGTACCTCTTGGGCCTTATGGATCTTCACAGTAAATCGCTACGCACCTTGATCATCATCTCGGTCTTCTTGTGGCATCTAGCTCTCTTTATCTTTTTTGGACCGATCTATCCCCTCGAGTCCTTCCGGTATGGCCCCACCGCAACGACAAATCCCTTCGTGCCGAAAAGCTCCCCCGAGCTCATTTCAGCAGTAAAGTGGGCGCGGTCTATCATACCAGAGAGTGCTTCTGTGGTGACGTCGGAGACGCTAGCTCCCCATTTCGCGACCCGCGAAAGGATTGCGGTAGGAGATAGAGTAAATGCTCAAATTAGAGCAACGTTTAACTACTGCTTGGAGCCACGCATCAATGCCGCTACCACGTGCAGCTCCTTGGGGTGCAAAGGTACCGAGGTACCAAATCCGTATCCTGCTCTGCTTGTATGCAAGCAATAAATAAAAAGAGCCGCTCCCCGGGTTTCACCTGGATGACGTCATCCAACTGAAAGCAAGAGAGCGGCTCCTGTCTAGCCGTGGCAGCGACTTGCTATACCGTTACAGTAAACAAGTAGCCACGTTTGGCTCACCTAGTACCGGTAGTGCTCCGGCTTGTAAGGTCCTTGCTGCGATACGCTGAGGTAGTCGGCCTGCTCAGTGGACAGCTCAGTCAGCTCAACTCCGAGCTTCTTGATGTGGAGGCGGGCGACCTTCTCATCGAGGATCTTCGGAAGTACGTATACTCCAACTGCATACTCACCGCGCTTCGTGTAGAGCTCGATCTGAGCCAATACTTGGTTGGTGAAGGAGGTCGACATGACGAAGCTTGGGTGGCCGGTAGCGCATCCGAGGTTCACGAGACGTCCGCGAGCCAAGAGAACGATGGCGCGACCATCTTTGAAGATGAACTTATCAACCTGAGGCTTGATGTTCATCTCCTTGGTGTTCTCCTCCAGCCACGCAACGTCGATCTCGTTGTCGAAGTGACCGATGTTGCAGAGGATAGCCTCGTCCTTCATCGCCTTGAAGTGCTTCTCGTTGACGATATTGATGTTACCGGTAGCAGTTACGAAGATGTCAGCCTGCGGAGCGGCGGTCTCCATCGTTACTACCTGGTATCCTTCCATCGCTGCTTGCAGCGCACAGATAGGATCAATCTCGGTGATGAGCACTCGAGCACCGAGGGACTTCATCGAATGAGCGCAGCCTTTGCCGACATCGCCGTATCCTGCGACGACGACTACCTTGCCGGCGACCATTACGTCGGTAGCGCGCTTGATGCCGTCGGCGAGCGACTCACGGCAACCGTAGAGGTTGTCGAACTTAGCCTTCGTTACCGAGTCGTTGACGTTGAACGCAGGAACCTTCAGCATGCCGGCCTTGAGCATCTCGTACAGACGGTGAACACCGGTGGTGGTCTCCTCGGAGATTCCGTAGATGTCAGTGAGGAGGTCAGGATACTTTTCGTGGATGATCTTGGTGAGGTCTCCGCCGTCATCGAGGATCATGTTCGGACCCTTGTCTCCGAAGAAGATCGTCTTCTCGATACACCAGTCGTACTCCTCGAGGGTCTCTCCCTTCCAGGCGAAAACCGGGATGCCGGCCTTTGCGATAGCGGCAGCGGCGTGGTCTTGGGTTGAGTAAATATTACAGCTCGACCAGCGAACGTCTGCTCCGAGCTCAATCAGGGTCTCAATCAGCACAGCGGTCTGGATCGTCATGTGCAGGCAACCAGCGATACGCGCGCCCTTAAGCGGCTTCTGCTTGCCGTATTCTTGGCGGAGCGCCATCAGCCCCGGCATCTCCTTCTCGGCGATCTCGATCTCTTTGCGTCCCCAATCAGCGAGGGACATATCTGCGACTTTGTAATCAATGAGGTCTGTTTTCATGGTCTCTTAGCTTCTTTTGACGTTGAGTGTTGAGGCGGTGAAAGGTTCGACCACCCAGACAACTGTTTCGAAACCGGGCTCGCCATGCGAGGTATACATTTGGATGCGGCTCCGACGCCCAAAGTCTACCCTAGGGACCCTTCAGCGACAAGGTAGAGGGCTAAATACCTCGTCTTAGTGGAGAAAATACAGCAAGTACGAGGGGTGTCCAGGGGTGTAAGAGTTGCGGAGATATGAAGCGTTTTATGTAGAACGCTGGAAAAAACCTCAGAGGCGAGGTAAGGGAGATGCAAAGGCTTAGCTTTGCATCTCCCTCCCTGCGCGGTGACAGCCATTTATCCTACGGCTTTTTCCGCTTTTCCCTCTGAATTGCCTCGTACACTTCTTCTCTGTGTACCGTGACATCGGAAGGAGCCTGAATCCCGAGGCGAACCTTGTCGCCTCGGATTTCGATCACGGTGACGAAAATGTCGTCACCAATCACGATCTTTTCGTCAGTTTTCCGACTCAACACCAGCATGTTAACCTCCAACGCTGGCTAGAGTTCAGGCCTCATCATCGGATACCACCAAGGTATCCTTCCGTTGTGAGGCCTGGGCGAATCAAAAACCAAGAGCTTCCTATCTCCGCCATGAGATAAGTGCTCTAAATGTAGCGAAGTCCGAGGGGAAAGCCAAATTAGCCCAGCGTCTTTTTGGCCTTTTGCCACAGCTCTTCGAGCGTTTCTTGGGGGATCCCCTTGAGAGAAGTCTGAGCTAAATCGCTCTGTGCGAACTCCTCAACCTTCTTGAATCGTTTGAGAAATTTCGCATTTGCCGCCGCTAATACGTCCTCGGCGTTGAATCCGAGGTGTCTACCGTACTGAGCCAGAGAA
>JBILFA010000104.1:0-12413 GCA_044351795.1 Bdellovibrionota bacterium
CAAACCACACACCGCCGAAACTTCGACCCTCACGAGGTGCAGCGCTCAACTCTTCTCTCGGTCAAAACAGGGGGATGTCCCGAGAATTGCAAGTACTGCCCACAGTCGGCTCACTACGACACAGGTGTCGAGCGACACTCCGTACTTCCTGTGGAGGTGGTGCGCGCTAAAGCGACTGAAGCAAAGGAAGCCGGATCGACCCGCTTTTGCATGGGTGCCGCATGGAGAGAGGTCAAAGACGGTAAGGATTTCGACTCCATCCTGGAACTCGTTCGAGAGGTGCGCGGTGTCGGCCTCGAGGTGTGCTGTACCTTAGGAATGCTAACCGAATCTCAAGCAGAGCGCCTCCGTGAAGCCGGTTGTTATGCGTACAACCACAACCTCGATACTTCACCGGACTACTACGGTGAGATCATCTCAACACGTGTGTATGAAGACCGACTTCGTACGCTCGAAAACGTCCGCAAGTCAGGTATGACAGTGTGTTGCGGCGGGATCGTCGGCATGGGCGAGTCTATCAATGACCGTGTAGGCCTCTTGGTTCAATTAGCTAATCAACCGATTCACCCCGAAAGCGTACCGATCAACATGTTAGTCAAGGTCGAGGGGACACCTCTCGCCGATCAAAAGGACGTTGATCCTCTCGAGTTCGTGCGACTGGTAGCGACCGCTCGCATCATGATGCCGCATTCCATGGTGCGCCTCTCCGCCGGTCGTACACAGATGTCCGATGAGATGCAGGCGTTATGCTTCGTCGCCGGGGCAAACTCGCTCTTCGCAGGCGAAAAGCTCCTGACGACCCCGAACCCAGGCGAAGACCACGATGCCAAGCTCATGAACCGTCTGGGGATGCGTTTTCGTGAATTCAAGACCGCTGAGACGTCGATTGCGGCATAAATCCATCTACGCAAAATAGTGCAGGGTGGTCGCCTTGCCGGGAACTAAAGGGAGCTGGATAAAAACATTTACCGCTCGTAAATTCCACTTTTGCAGGGCTGGGATAAAGAGGTACTCTGATGGCACACATCTCGCTTGTAAGGCCATCTAGGGGAAAACGTTTAAACGACCACAAGTTTCACTGTCGATAGGAGGATACCCGTGCCAAGGTTCTTTTTCAAAAATCACAGGATCCGCTTGCAGCGTAAGGGCCCGCTACCGAGACTGCGAGCCCGGGCCGTCGTTTCGACCGTCCTGGTGAGTTTAATGGTGTCGTGCCTTCCTTGGTCGTGTCAGGCTGACGTAACAGAGCGAGGCTTTCAAGTCGGCCTATCCGATGCCATTACCCCCGAAGTGGTACAAGGGCTAAAGCAAGACTGGGGTATCAACCTTGCGCGCATTCAGGTCGGTGACAACGGCCGCATGGATGGGGCGGTAGGCCAAGAGTATCTCGACATGATGGAAGGGGCCTTCGCGCTCGTTGATTCAAAACTCCCCCTCTTTGCGCAAAACAATATAAAGGTTGTTTTCACTCTCTACTCACCTCCGGGTGGATTCCTGACTCGCCAGAAAGTCCCTCACCACGCCATGTTCTCGGACCAGGGACTCCAGCAAGACTTCATCAGAATCTGGGAAACTATTATCGATCGCTACGGAAACAATCCGGCCATCTATGCGTTCGATCTCTCGAATGAGCCTGCGGAGGACAGAAAGTCAGTATGCGCAACGTGTAAAACATGGGCTCAACTGGTACCGGATGTGGTGGCTGCTATTCGTGCGAAAAACTCTTCGGTGCGGCTTATCATCAAGCCTCCCTATGCCAACTCCTCAAAACTCGGCCAGATGCCGATCCTTGATGATCCGCTAATCATCTACAACTATCACGCGTATCCTTTTATCCGTTACCAGCACGCCGGTCTGGACGGAATCAGCTCAACCATTGCTCGTCCGACAACTCAAGCCGTCCAGCAGGCAACCTACGGCAGGCTGCGCGCATTTCTCGCAAAGTGGACAGCCGCCCACAAGGAGGGCCGGGTGAAATCCCCCGTACCCACCATCAACGTAGGAGAGGTCACGGTGTCCTCGTGTGCAGCGGAAGCAGGAGTTTTTCTGAACGACATGTTGGGGGCGATCGAAGGAAACTTTGACGCCATCGATGGTACGGCGCTCAAGCTGAGCTGCAATTCCATAAAGAAGAAGAACGAGCGGGCCAAATGCAACAAAAGAGCGAAGGCCTTGATGCGCAAGTATCCTCTCGTTCCGGCCATGAGGAAGGCTCATACGAGCTGGACACACCACGGCTTCAACGACGCTACCGTGTGGGATCCTCGCTACGCATGTTCCCCAACAAACGAGTTCTTTGTGTCCCCTACTGAGACCGACCGTGAAACGGTTCTTAGGGCATACTTCTCCCGAAACACTCACTAGGGAGGCAAGGTGATGATGCAGCTATCGCCTTAGTGTGGTACGCGATCCCGTGCAAGAAGCTAAAGAACAGATCCGGCTGGTAAGAATCCTCATCTACACCCTTCTGGGAGCCCTGTCGTATCTCTTGTGCATCCACTTCATCGGCGTGGAATCGATGCGGTATAGCGATGAGGTCACCCACGCCAGGGTTATCCAGGAAGGTATCGATTCAGGCGCTTGGTTTCGATTGACCTTAGACGGCGAACCGTACTACCGAAAGCCGCCGTTTAAGATGTGGCTGACGCGCTTTATCATCACCCTGTTCGGAGAGGGAAATTTTCAGTACCGCATCCTCGACGGGCTAGCCACCCTGGGAACCGTAGTGGCAACTATGTTCCTCGCCTTCCGGCTTTTTGGTTCGCACCTCACCGCCGTACTCTGCGGTCTTCTCCTTCTTGGAAGCTCGGACTTTCTCGTTGAGAGCCGCAACAATCAGGGTACGCAGGACGCGATGCTGCTCTTCCTCATCACCGCCTCTATGTGTGTCGGCCTGCGTCTCGTACGACAAGCGCGCATCGACAACGGAGGGAGTATTCGAGGCTTGGTGATTGTGCTCTCTGTACTACTCGGCATGGCGATCTCCACCAAGAGTCTTGCGGGAGGAATTCCCGCACTTCTCCTATTTTCGGCGCTTGTATTCACCCTCCGCACCGGATTCACGACATTTCTCCTACGCCACCGGAAAATACTGATCCTGGCTCCCTTCTTGGTTCTCGCCATTCCGGGGCTCTACTACGGCCCGCTTTTTTTGCGAGAGCCGGGTGCATGGGAGCAGGTTTTTCAGGTAGAGATTTTCGATCGGCTCCTCGGCGAGGGATACCACAATCAGCAGCACTGGGATTTCTATCTGAGCGGCGTGTTTGTCCGACGGCCGACCTTCCCTGTTCCGATCATGCTGCTTGGAGCAGTGGTTGCAATCGGGCACCTCATATACAATAGAGACCGCGCGGCGTGGGGCTTTCTTCTAGTATGGATAGCACTTCCTTTGGTGCTCTATTCCTCGTTTAGCTCGCGAGTATTTCATTATATAGCTCCGATATTTCCAGCGCTGGCGATCCTGTCGAGCCAAGGCTTAGCGTGGGCCACCACCGCGGCACTGCGGTGGGTTAGGGCTTGCTCTTTAGCAACCTCGCTCGCGAAAGCCGCGTGCTGCTCACTCGCACTCGTCCCGTGCTACTCCCTGATCGGGTCACAGCTCCGAGATAGCATCCGCTCCGTCTCTACGTCGGGTAAGAAGATCGATATCGAGAAGATCGTGACGGAGATCCGGGCCTCTCGTGAAAGAGCTCCGACCAGAACGATCCTGTTCAACATGGAGAAGTTTCTGGCTGGAACTGGGAATCAAGCGTGGCGCTTCAAGTTTTATCTACACTTCATTCAAGATGAGTCACGGTCCGAATCTCAGATTGAGGGAGTACTCCAGGCAACGGCTCTGCCGGGCCCCTTGTGGGTACTTGCGCCAATTGAGTATCGTGATGAACTTACCCGCCTGAGTTCGCCATGTGAGGTGCGTCCCTTTGTGCACCCGGAAGGGAAACGCAGCCACTACCGAAGCAACGAGCTGCACAAAGGCCTCGGAAAGCCACAGTTGGTCCTTATACGTTATCAGTGCTGAAACCCTTGCGCGGCTCACTTTGTAAAACCTTGCTACTAGTCCTCAAGTGATTCCAAACTCGCGCCGATTTTACCGATTGGGGGTTCGACTGGAAGCTCGTCGCAATCCTCCTCAGTACAGCTATATCCTTTATATTTAGGGGATGCCTGGAGCATCCAGATACTTGATATGCCTCACAAAAAGACCCATTTATCGGCGATAGCAGACACCTTGAACTGGATAAGCGAGAACTATGGAGCGGTGGTCCCGCTGGTCACGATTGTAGTGGCGATCGGTATGACGAGATTTCTGCCCCAAAACACCACGACCCCCCTTTTCGCGAACGAAGAGACGGCGACCAAGTTCTTTCAGCAACATCGAATCTCCATACCACCGAAGGTTCCCCTGGTTTTGGCTGGCGTGCCCTGCAGCTCGTGCACTACCCTCAAAGCAGAGCTTTCGGCGGCTGGAATCGAGTTTATCGAACAGGATCCGGGCACAAATGCGGCCGCGCAAAGCCTCTTTGAAGCCGCAAAAAAAGCTACAGGCACAACGCATCTTCCTCAGGTCATTATCGGTACCAAGGTCGTCAAGGCGGATGTGAGGGTGATTAAATCCGAGCTCGGCCGTTGATCTTCGACATACACCCGCACCGTGTGATAACTTCCCGAAACGCCCAGGATTCGAGAGAGCGAACAAGATAGTTCGGCTTCCTACCCCATGGGCTGGTGCGGCGAACGACCTTGTTGAGTGAAAAGCCTTCAGTCGGCCGCGCTCCATATTTTCGACAAACGATACTTTTAATCGTGGAGTCCGCATGTCCGCCGACGAGAAGAGAGAGAGATACCCCGAGGTTACCCCGCAACCCAAGTATCCGCAGATCGAAGAGAAGATTCTCGCTCTCTGGCAGGAGAGAAACACCTTCAAGCGCAGTATCGAGATGAATCCTGCAGGCGAACGAGGCGCGAACGAATACGTGTTCTTCGATGGTCCACCATTCGCCAACGGACTTCCGCATTACGGACACCTCCTGACCGGCTTCATCAAAGATGTGGTTCCTCGGTACCAAACGATGCGGGGCAAACACGTCGAGCGTCGCTTCGGTTGGGACTGCCACGGTCTCCCCGCAGAGATGGAGTCGGAAAAGGAGCTCAAGATCTCTGGGCGTCAACAGATCACCCAATACGGCATCGACAACTTCAATAACCATTGCCGGACCTCGGTTTTGCGTTACACTAAGGAGTGGGAGCGCTACGTGACCCGTCAAGCACGTTGGGTAGACTTCTCCAACGACTACAAGACGATGGACCTTTCCTACATGGAGTCCGTCATGTGGGCCTTCAAGACTCTTTGGGAGAAGGGGCTCGTATACGAGGGCTTCCGCGTGATGCCCTACTCGTGGGCGTGTGAGACTCCGTTGTCCAATTTCGAAACTCGCATGGACAACTCTTATCGTGAGCGTCAAGATCCCGCTCTTACGGTCGCCCTTTCTGCAACTGAAAGGAGCGACGGAAAGGATCTTAAGTTCCTGATCTGGACGACCACACCTTGGACCCTGCCCTCTAACCTCGCAGCAGCCGTTGGTTCTGAGATCGAATACTCTCTCATAGAGCTCAACGACGTACGCTACGTGCTCGCCTCCGCAGCTATCGCGCGCTATGAAAAAGAGCTCACCGGACATCGAGTCGTAGGAACGATGCAGGGTGCGGAGCTTGTCGGTAAAACCTACGAGCCGCTCTTTCCATATTTCAAAGACACCGACAATGCATTCCGCATCCTGACTGCTGACTTCGTGTCAACTGAAGATGGTACCGGAATCGTACACATGGCTCCTGGGTTCGGTGAAGACGACCAAGTCGTGTGCACGGCCAACCACATTCCAACCCTCTGTCCGGTCGACGATACCGGCAAATTTACCTCCGAGGTGAGTGACTACGTCGGACAGCAGGTCTTCGATGCAAACAAGAACATCATCAAAGACCTCAAGACTCGTGGTGTCGTTCTCCGTCACGAGACGTACCTGCACAACTATCCACACTGCTGGAGGACCGATACCCCTATCATCTACAAGGCGCTCAGCTCATGGTATGTGAAGGTTTCGGCCTTCAAAGATCGCATGGTCGAGCTCAACCGACAGATCCGTTGGATCCCCGAACACATCAAGGACGGTCAATTCGGTCGCTGGCTCGAAAACGCACGTGATTGGTCCATAAGCCGTAACCGTTTCTGGGGCGCACCGATCCCGCTGTGGAAGAGCGACGACCCCCGTTATCCACGTATCGACGTGTATGGCAGCTTAGACGAGATCGAGCGTGACTTCGGTGTGCGTCCGACAAACCTGCATCGCCCGTACATCGATCAACTCACCAGACCCAACCCTGACGATCCCACTGGCAAGAGCACGATGCGGCGCGTTGAGGAAGTGCTCGACTGCTGGTTCGAGTCCGGTTCGATGCCATTCGCGCAGGTTCACTATCCGTTCGAAAATCGGGACTGGTTCGAGAACCACTTCCCTGCGGATTTCATCGTAGAGTACGTCGCCCAGACCCGTGGCTGGTTCTACACCCTGATGGTGCTTGGCACCGCTCTCTTCGATCGCCCACCGTTCACAAACTGCATCTGTCACGGTGTCGTTTTGGACGAGAATGGACAGAAGCTCAGCAAACGCCTCAAGAACTATCCGAGTCCTGAGGAGGTGTGTAACACCTACGGCGCTGACGCCTTGCGGTGGTTTTTGATGTCCTCTCCTATCGTACGCGGCGCCGACCTTTTGATCGACAAAGAGGGCAAGGCGATCGGAGAGATAGTGCGCACCGTGCTGAATCCGCTCTGGAATGCATACTACTTCTTCACGTTGTATGCGAACTCAGACGGCATCAAGGCCACCTTCGATACATCTTCGACGATCGGTATCGATCGGTACATCCTCTCCAAGACTCACGACCTGATCGTCTCGGTGCAGGAGAAGCTCGACAACTACGACCTCCCCGGTGCATGTCAGACGATCGTGCAGTTTCTCGACTCGCTCAACAACTGGTACATCCGCAGAAGCCGCGAGCGTTTCTGGAAGAGCCAGCAGGACACAGACAAGACCGACGCCTACAACACGTTGTATTCCGTTCTCACGACGGTGTGCAAAGTTGCAGCCCCACTCCTCCCTCTCGTACTCGAGGAGGTCTACCGTGGGCTTACCGGAGAGGAGAGCGTTCATCTGACCAAGTGGCCGGATGCCTCGCTCTTCCCATCTGACCCCGCGCTGGTGAGGGAGATGGATAAGGTCCGAGAGATCTGTTCTGCAGCCCTCGCGGTTCGTGAAGCACACAGCTTACGTACTCGACTCCCGCTTCGCTTACTCACGGTGGCAGGAAGCGGTCTGGACTCATTGAAGCCGTACGCCTCGATCATCGCCGAGGAGCTGAACGTCAAGGGGGTCGACTTCACACCGACCTTCGAGCATTTCGGCTCATTTCAGCTCCAGGTCAATCCGCGGGAGTTGGGGCCAAAACTCGGCGAATCGATGAAGAACGTCCTCGCTGCCACTCGCAGTGGAGACTGGACCCTGAATAAAGACGAGAGCGTCACGATCGCGGGACACACCCTCGATCCGAAGGAATACACTTTGAAACTCAAGCTCAAGGACGGGATTGCGGGTGAGGCGTTATCAGCAAACGATGCACTCGTAGTGCTGGATATCAACGTCACACAGGATCTTCACGATGAGGGCCTCGCACGAGATCTCGTCCGTGCCGTGCAACAAGCTCGAAAGAACGCCGGTTTCTACATCGCCGACACTATCTCGCTTGCACTCCAGGGCTCGGAGAAGATCATCGCCGTGTTCAAAGCTCACGAGAGCTACATAGCGGATCAAGTGCTTGCTACGAATATAACCTACACGGGAAGCTCCAACGGCCAGCACACCGAGAAGGCGACAGTGGGGGACTCCGAAATAGCGATCGCTCTCACGCGCGCTTGATTACTGTCTGGCCAAGCGACCGGTAAGTTCAACAGGCTCGGATCCCGGAATCCAACGCTCTGGATTGATGTCGAGTCCCCCTCGTCGGGTGTAGAAGCACCCGATCCACAGCTCAGAGGGATTACAGGCCTCCACGAGGTCGAGGAACATCCGTTCGCAACACTCTTCATGAAATCCCTGGTAGCTGCGGTGTGCAATCAGATACCCGAGTAGCGAGGAACGATCCAACTTCGCTCCTTTGTACCGAATAACAACACTGCCCCAATCCGGCTGCGCCGTCACCGGGCACAGAGATCGCAAAAGGTTCGAATGCAGCGTTTCCTGAGCCACCTCATCTGATGCCCGCAACCTTACCGGTCCTATCGTCGTGTGCGGTGAAGCATCGACCGATTCGCCGGGAAGCGGCTGGAATACGCACCGATCCCATGCATCTGGAAGTAGGATTGAAACCGTGACGGTATCGGTTTCGAGCAGCTGCTGTAAGTGCGAGGTGATCACCTGTTCCACTTCGCGCTCTGAGCCGTAACGCGTAAAGTTCATACTTCCGAGAAACAGCTTGAGGCTTTTCGATTCGACGATAGCCTCTGAGTGTGCAGAGTACTCGATAGTCGCGATTCCAAGCTCAGGAATTCCCTCGGTATTGAGCCACGACAACTCGTAGCATCGCCATCGGTCTACGCCATCGAACGGCAAAGGAGTGCGCACGCCTACCTGCATACGGGACTGTGCTCTTGGAATAGGATAGAGCAGCTCGGGACTGAAGATATCGCTGTGGGGTGTCTTTTTGCCGAGAGGATTGAAGCTCATCTAACTTCTCCTCCGGAAATAGCCTTTGTCGCCGCAATCATCTTCTGAACCTCTGCAACTTTACCCTCTACGTGATCTCGCATCCAATTCGGATCCCACCATGCAAATGGTGAAACGGGAATCCCCTGAACGCGCACCTCGAAATGTAAATGGTCTCCCCCCGCCAAGCCGGTCATCCCCGTACGCCCGATCTCCTGACCTATCGATACACGCTCTCCCTGCTTCACTGAGATCGACGACAGGTGCCCATAGAGAGACGACACCCCTACGCCGTGATCGATAATCACCGCTTCGCCGTAAATCCCGAGGTCTCCTACGAACACAACCTCACCGGCTTGCGCCGCGCCGACACGAGCTTGCTGGAGATCCGCAAGATCCACGCCTACATGCACCGAGCGTGAAATATCAGAGCCCTGGTAGCGGTAGACCCGCTTCTCCGAGAAGCCCGCCTTGGGAGCTGCCGCAAGCGGCCGTACGAAAACACCACTCCAGAGCTTTTGAGTTACCGGACTCGACGTTAGCGCCTTCTGAATCATCGCTTCGTTGTGGGTGCGCAACGTTTCGTTGATCAACTTGAAATCACGCACATCGTCACCGCTCACCTCTACGTCAGGCTGAACCCTACGCAGGGACGCCAACAAGTCCGGTACTTTGGAATGAACGAACTGATCCCCCAGCTTCATCTCGACCTCTGGGAACGACTTGGGAGCGATTTTATGGTAGAATGGCGCACTGACCTGATTGCCGAAATCGTCCGTTGCAACGAGCTTCAATGTATCGCTCTTGGTATCAAAATTCGTCGGTATGGGAAACAAAGCCACATAGAGTTCATCCTCTCCGACAAAGGATGAGTCGAATGCTTTGAGGGGAAAGGCCGTGAATAGTCGTCCCGCGATCTCCACTCCACCGCTCACTAGCTTTCGACCGTTGAAACGGAAGACCGCCACCTCCGCTCCTCCCACTGTGCCATTGTGTTGAACCGTAAGAGGTTCAATCCTTCCCCTGCGGAAATCTACCGGCACAGAGTTAGACAGAACCGTCGGCGACGACCACATCCCCCGGTCCTCCACCGAGACGACTAGCTCAACCTCTCCCTCGGTGAGCCTAAGAGCGCTCGAGTCCACGCGAGCAGTGATCTCGTCGCTCTTAACGACCTCACCTTCATAGAGCTTATCGAAGATCTGACTACGCTGCTCACCTTGAACCGTTGTGACGGTGACGCGCCTGAGCCCTGAGCTGGCATCACTCACTCGAACCCCGAACTCCCGAGCATCTCCCCCTAACCCCTTGGGAATGTTACTCCACTCTGCCGTAGGAGGGGTGGTGTCGAAGAGACCTTGCGGAGCTTTCAAGCCAGTCTGGGCTTTCCAAAGTCCGTAGACCCCCGCCACAACCAGGCTTGCTACTACCAGGAGCCCCATACCAGAGGCTCTTCCACGCGAACTCGAATGGTGCTTGCTACTTTTTGCCATATAGATCCTTAACCAACCATACTAATAGCGTATCGCCCAGTAAAACCTTAGTTCCACAAAGTCCTCAAGACCCCTCATCAAAAAACCGATTATATAGACAGGTGCATTAGAGTACAGATCAACAGTGGTCGGGATTGGCCAAGCTATGGGGAAACTAGGAGGAAAGGGACGTCAGTGGGGTGGCGCCTCGACTGAGGCCGTCATAGCTACCCCTGCCTTCGTGGCTCTTGTACTCACGGCTATCGAGCTGATGGTTATCTCCTGGAAGGTCCTCTCCTTACAAATGGTCGCGAATCAGGCCGCTCGCGACTATGCGACCTGGCTCGGATGTGATGGAACCGGTTCATGGACGAATTGCCGCTCAAAGCCCGGCCATACAGACTGGGTTCTGAGTCAGGTGAAAAGCAAGATCAACACCAATTTGGGACCGAGATACGCTCTCAAGATGACGAGTAGCAACACAACCGTGACTGTAGCGACTATCGGCAGTAATCCAGCGGCCAATAATCAAGCGGCCAATGCGTGTGGAAACAGTGCCCCGGTTCCGGGAACGGAAGACGGTCGAGGAAGCCTTTTTGAGCTATCGATAGTCCTGAAAAACGACATCTTCGGTCTCGGACTCTTTCGGTTTGATCTGACGGCACAGGCTACTGCCGTGATGGAACCCTACGGAACTACCTAGATACAGGGCATATGCAGAAGCTTAATCGCCAAAGAGGACAGATTCTCGTTGAGTTTATCCTGATAGCTCCAGCGCTGCTTGCCATAGCCGGAGGAGCTATCGAGATAGCCCGCTTTCTGCGCTTCAATCAGACGGCGAGCATCTTCAGTCAGGAAGCAGCTGTGGCCGCATATCGAAAGTGTTCAGACTTCACGAACTTCGATGCTAACGGCTCGTTTAATTCAAACGCAACATCCAGCGCTATACAACTCTGCCTCAATGACTTACGTACACAGATGCAGACTAGGTTAAATCAGATCTCCAACCCAGCCCAGCCGATAAATCCGGAATTTCTCCTGGTTATTTCGGTGTATCGGCGAGACCGGATACGAGACGAAAACGGTAACCTCATTCTTCAAAGCGGTCTGCCGGTTGGATTCAACTCTCTCGAACGTATCGTTTCAGCATCCGCTCCCTTTGCCTCTCCCTCTATACCTTTATCTTCTCTCTTCTCCCCGAGCTCGGAAGCCATTAATAGAAACAACCCCCTGCCCGCGACTGTTGTGATTACTGCGGCGGAAACTGAAAAGATGGAGCGAATCGTCATCGCTGAGGTGGCGTACCGGTACACCCCTGCCATTCCGATCTACAGGGTTTTGATGAGAAATAGTAACTTTTTAAGAACTAATGCGAATTTTCGTGAAACGACCATACTCTGAGGAATCAGGATTTATCCTGGTTCTAGCGATCTTTGTTATCATGGGACTCCTAGCAGTGACGATGCTTGCTATCGATCTCGGCAACATCTACATCTGGAGAGTTCGTCTGGAACGGGCTGCGAAAGCCGGTACCTCCGCAGGATTGGGACATAGAACGCTCAAAGGATGGCGGTACATCTACGGAAGCGCACCGAATTACGACAGCTTAGGCAACTTAATATTGCCCGCGTCCTCCCCCCCGTCCCTTGTAGAACTCAACACACAGATGCGAAGGGCATTCACCACAACCATCAACTCAAGCAACCTCCCAGCGGGAGCAGTGAGTACGGTAACTTCTAGCACATACGATCTAAGATTCGATCGAGCGACACTTACAGTTCAAATGACATTACCCACTCTCCTACTCGGCCGCCTCAAGGTTTTCGGTATATCGATGCCATGTAATAACCCGAACAATCCTGCGCTGTGTGATATCACCACAACTCAGAGCACCTCCCTGAGCCCGTCTAATATTGTGCTGCTCCTTGACACCTCGGGCTCTATGGAGTGTGAAGCACTACCACCGGGAAGTCCGGGAAGCCTCAACTGCGCATGCCGCACCAGCACTACCTCGCCCTGTGGATCAGGCACAAACCCGCGACTCATTTCACTGCTGAAAAAAGCAGTTCACACCTTTCACGGTTTCTTCAATCCCGTCAGGGATCGCATAGCGATCGTACCTTTTAATCTCGGAGCGAACAGAAGCTTCTCGTTCATGGACGGTGGAGCGCCTCGCAGTTTTGGT
>JBILFA010000200.1:0-3548 GCA_044351795.1 Bdellovibrionota bacterium
CAAGATCGGAGAGTGGGTTGTGGCAGCGGGTGCCAGCTTCGGGCTCGACAATACGATTACCGCTGGAATCGTTTCGGCCAAGGGCCGCGCCATTTCGGGCGGCGCGCAGTACGAGGACTTCATCCAGACAGATGCAGCGATCAACCCTGGAAACAGCGGAGGACCGCTTGTAAACCTGCGAGGTGAAATCATAGGGATCAATACAGCCATCGTCTCGAAGTCCGGTGGTTACATGGGCATCGGATTCGCCATCCCCATCAATATGGCGAAAATAGTCATGGACAGCCTCATCAGCAAGGGCAAAGTAACGCGTGGATGGCTCGGGGTGGGTATTCAAAACCTCTCCGAGGATTTAGCTGGCTCCTTCGATTATCCGAGCACCGAAGGCGCGTTGGTAGGACATGTAGATGTTAAAGGGCCGGCGAAAAAAGCCGGGCTTCAACAAGGCGATATCATTATTCAGCTTGGTAACGAGAAGATAAAAAATGTCAATCAGCTCAGAAACTACGTTGCCTCACTCAAGCCGGGCACAAGCATGGATGTCCTACTAGTCAGAGAGGGACGCAAAGAGACGAAGCGTGTGATGATAGGCGAGCTACCCACGCAGAGCGAGGAAGCTCCGATAGTGCCGAACGGTGAGAACTCCGACCTCGGACTCACCGTCGAGGAGTTCGATGAGAACTCTCCCCGCAAACCGCGCTCCGGGCGACGACGTGGAATCATGGTGACAGAAATTGATCCACAAGGTATCGCCGCCAAGGCTGATATTCAGCCGGGTGATGTGGTCGTCAGCGTCAACGGTGCACTTGTCTCGACCCTAGAAGAGTTCCGCGAAGCGGTTGCCAAGGGTAACGTCAAGAAGGGCATACGATTAATTGTAGATTCCCAGGGAATGGAGCGTTTTGCCCTACTGAGGGACACTTCAGAGTCCAGCGAGAAGTAACCAGCAAAGATGAGAGAGCCGGGAATGTCCTCGGCTCTCTCTAGCGTTCCTCTTCCACGTAAAACACTTTTCTCTTGCCTTTCCGCACTATACTACCGTTACCACACCGGATATATTCTCGGTCATATAGTGTGTAAGGCCTCGATAGTTTCAATCTCGGCCGTTTTAATGGTTTGAATCCATGAAGAAAGCATTCATTGCAACCGCTGCAGCCGTTGTTTCACTTTGCATCTTTTCATCCCTGTGTAATGTACAACTCGCTCATGCGCAGGAAGGCGAGCAAAGGGTGTGGACTATCGAAGAGATCCTCGCGGAGCGGACCACGCCCAAGGAGAAGAGACGCCCACGCATGTGCAGGGGTGGCGCCTTCAAGCCGTGCGTATGTCCGAAGGACGTTCCGACGCTCGTGCAATACAGACCATCGGTAAGGGAGTGCGGAGGGAACGCCGCCATCATCCTGTCCGGTAAGAAATACATGTCTATTTATAGCGTTGTAGTTCGTGACTGGGAGAACAAGGACCGCTGGCCTCCTCAGGGCGCGAACGGATGCACATCCTACGAAACAAATGTACTCGGACTGAACAAATGTAGCGTGTTCAAGGTTCAACAGATCCTCTCGGCCGAGAACGAGGTGCGTGATGCAGAGGTACATTGCCTTGGCGCCTCGGGATACTCACCTCTTTTCAACCGTGTGAGCCGAATGACTGCAAAGTTCAAGGATATCCCCAACTCAACGGCCGATCCATTGGCTCGATGGTGCTTGGCCGGACCATCGAAGCCGTTGAACTGAGAAAGTATCACCCACTCTCCATGGCAAGCGCCACGGCGGGTGGGTAGGCGCTTGCGTAAACCCAGCCTCATTCATTTTTGAAAAAAATGAATGAGAATTGCTGGGCGAGCGCAATCTTGGCTTGCCCAAGTTGCGCCGTAGAAGACAACAAACTCCTACGTGCCGAGCGTATGAAATTAAGGGTCATGAGAGACTCTAGTTCTGAACGATACTGTTTGATGTTCGCAAAAAACTTCAAGAATAGCTCCCTTGAAATCAGCAAACCGCTCATAGTACCGATTGTATCGGACAATTTTTTTCAGGAATCGCCACAAGCGTTCAATTAGGTTTGAGATTGGGAGAATAGGGAGGTAGAAATATGATCTGCACCTTGGATGTCTCGAGAAAGGCTTTTACTACTCGATTTCTGTAGTACCTAGCGTTATCAGCCACACCAAGATGCGTTGAAGGGATTTGTTCTTTTTGCTCCAACTTTTTGAGCAAAGCGATCGTCGATTGAGCATTAATGGAGGCGCTCTCCTCTATCACGACATCGGTCGAATCATGTGCATTGCGCTCAAGCCGCAGCTCTTGCTCCAGTGATTTGCGTTCCTGTTTGGTTAAAAGTCGACTCACACGCACGTCAATAGTCCTACGTTTATCAACGTCTAGATAGCCCCTTCCTGCAGACCGTGTGTTTTTTGTCTTTTACGGCGCAACTTGGAGCCGCGTTGCCTTCATTGGGCCAAGATTGCGCTCGCCCTGCTATTGCGAGTGATTTTTTCAAAAATCACTCGCGCAGGGGTTAGAATACCCCTGCGGGGCTCTTGGTCAGTATCTCATACCCCTTGTCGGTCACGAGAACGGTGTGCTCCCATTGCGCCGAGAGCGATCCGTCGCTCGTCCGAACTGTCCATCCATCAACCTTGGACAGCGCGGTTTTGTGAGACCCTGCATTAATCATCGGTTCGATGGTGAAGACCATACCCGGCTTCATCTGTTCGCCGGTACCACGGCGTCCAACGTGCAAGACCTGCGGGGGTTCGTGAAACTGCTTCCCGATACCGTGACCGGTATATTCCCGCACGATACCGTATCCCTTATTGGTGCTCCGAATAAACTCCTGAATGGCAGCTCCGATATCACCTATTTTCTTGCCCGGTGCTACCTCCTTGATGCCGGAGAACAACGCTTCCCGAGTGACACGGACCAACTCCTGAGCCTCTGGAGAACAGGCCGAGGGGCCGCCCACTAGGAACATACGGCTCGAATCCCCATGGAACCCGTTCTTATACGAGGTCACATCCACATTTACGATGTCACCTTCTTTGAGGATCACAAACGGCGCCGGGATCCCGTGACAGATAACGTCGTTGGGAGAAACACACACGGACTTCGGAAAGCCTTTGTAATTCAGTGGAGACGGAATAGCTCCAAGGTCGGTCGTCCGCCGGTGTACGAAGGTGTTTATCTCTTCGGTGCCCATACCCGGCCGAATAATCTCGCCGACCTCATCGAGGATTCGAGCCGTAACTTGGCACGACTCACGCATGAGCTCTATCTCTTCTGCTGTCTTTATCGGAATACGGTCGATCACCACCTCTCCTACTTCGATTTATCCGAGCTCAATTCCAAAATGGCATGAAAGTGCTTATCCGAAACCGGAATAACGCTCAATCGCGACCCTCGTTCCAACAAGAGGAGACCCGAGAGCACCTTGAAGGTACGAAGCTCATCGAGTGGCATTGGCCGATCTAGTTTTCGCACAAACTTGAGATCTGGGCAAAACCACCGAGGCTTATCGCGGGTAGCCTTGGGATCGAAGTATTCGCTGGC
>JBILFA010000223.1:0-3525 GCA_044351795.1 Bdellovibrionota bacterium
ATAAGTTTCTTCATTTAAAAACAGGTATCTTGCATGCGCAGGGCTAGTGCGCCCACAACACTGAGGATTCCACTAAACGGGCGCATGGCAGAGACAGCCGAATCGAAGCCCCTTTGTCCCTCAAGGGCGCTTAGGGCCCTCCCCAGGAACTTACCCTTTCCAGAGATACAGAATCAATTCTAGCCGGCCTCACCCTCTGTTACAGCGACCGGATTTAGCCTCGTGCGCAAAACTTCTATTTCGAAGCCGATCTCGTCATCGTTGGATGCGCGATAGAGCCGCTGCTCCGGGTGATCGTTGGGCACCCCGTGCTCCACCCCTTGCCAGTCATGGCGCCACAAACCAACGTATCGCAGCCCCTTCGCATACGAGTCGTTCATCAGACTAAGGAGCTGCTCTGCGGACACCTCGATCGTGCTGACCATACCAGGGTAGGCAAACCCGATCCCATCCAGTGAGAACCCATCTCCCGGCTTGAGAGACGAAAAAGCTTTGAGCGTATGCTCTTCACGCGGATCTCCAAGGCTGTCTCCGTCATTACCAGGGACACCACACCCGACACACGGATTACGCATATAGAGAGCGGCCTCACGAATCTCGTTTTTGGCAAGATCCCGCATTACCCTGTACGAATTACGATCAAGGTTATCCTCGAGCATCGGGATAGCTACATTGACGTTGAACGTGGAAAGTCCCTTGTTGAAAGCAAAGATGCGCTTGGCTTTGCGAGCTACCTCAACGAATTGATTTTGGAGCGCCGACTCTCGGACGATTCGATTTCTAAACTTCAAGGGGTCAATCCGAGAAAAGAGTGCGTCGATAGGGGTCGAGTCCCATTTTCGCATCGTGGGGCCGTTGGAGAGGTACAGCACTAAAGTCAGGCGCCGACCATTCGACGATAGTCGTGTCACGATAGTGCGAAGATATTCGAAATCCTGTCCAAAAGTCCCATCGATAAGGACACCAATGTACACGTCTTTGATGTGAGAGGTGAGGAGCGCTTGCACGTTGCGCTCGACCACAGCTCGCGCAGAGGCTTGCATCGCATACAACATGGTATAGCCACGTGATTGCCCCTCGACCCAGGGCAATCCTTTTTCCTCTTCGTCCGGTGTTGGTTCAGGTTGCGGCGCTGCGGTTACAGCAGCCCGTTCAACCCGCACGCCCGAGAAGAATTCATCATTGGAAACCTTGCTTCCTTCTTGAACCAACGGCGAAAAGATCGAGCGTGCATCGTCATCACTAAAAATCCCCGACGAAAGATCCCTATCCCCCGTCGATTCACCTGCCCTCTCGAAAGCGGCAGTAGGGCGAAGCGTGTGAGCACTCGTAGGGGCGGCACTCGCCATCACATTTGAGGCAGAAGCCTCTATCTCATCGTCATCATCGAGGTCATCGTCGTCCTGCACGACCACGCCCAAAGCGGTAGTGCCGTCTCCCGTGACTACCTCCCGGTTTGGTGCTGCCACAGGCGTTGCTCTCCTTGCAGTAATGCTCCTCTTGTTGACAAGAGGTGATACCACTGCGCGTTGCAGGAGAACGAGCGCTAACCCGCCTCCGCATACCACGAGTACCGACAACCGCAACCACCTCGACATCACTCTCTCACCACACCCTGCTGTCAAGCAAACGAAGCTAGCTTGAGCGCAATCAAAACTCGTCGAAAGATACTCCCTGTGGATATTTGTCGCAATAAATGCTGTGCGCGCTCATCGTTCGACGAGGAACGCTTCGAGGGCGTCGAGAAAACGCGTCGGTTGCTCGAGTAGCTGATGCTCCTCGTCGAGGAGAACAAGCTGCACACCGGCGTGCTCTCGGGAGAAGCGCACACTCTGCGAATGAGGCACCACCACATCCCGGGTGCCGTGGATGATGAGCATCGGCAAACCCAGTGTCAGTTCAGAAGACGCCACTTCGCGGAGCTCTTCCACGAAGCGATAGTGAACCGAGACGGCCCGTCCATCGTCTGAGGCGACGATGGGATACTGCCCTTGGCGGCACCACTGCCGCTCCACTTCAGGAGTTAGCAAACCACTCGTGGGGTCCCAAGGGTCTATTACCGGGCCGAGCAAGACAATCCCACGAATATTCCGTACCCTCTCGGGATCCATCCTTTTGATTGAATGCAGCGCCAAAAAGCCGCCAAAGCTACTCCCTACAACGAAAACGGGACGTTGCCCCAGTTGATGAAGCTCATGCTCCACCTGCCGCATAGCCTCCATCACCGAAAGCTCAGGAATAGACGGCACGTTCAGATCGGGAATGCGCACCTCGTATCCCTTCGGTACGAACCGATCGCATACCAGCTTCCCTTTCTTTGATTGGGGCGAAGCGCCTAACCCATGCAGGTATACGATCGCCGGCAATTGCTTCATTTCAAGGACCTGAATATTTCTTTTCGGTTACCGTCTTTCATGCTACTACGGAGCATACTTGAAAGCCTTACCAAAGAAACGGTTTCTTACATCATATGAATTACTTGCCCCAGCCTAATCCACTCTCGCAGCGAGCCTCTAGCCGCCTCTTCCGGAGTAACCCGGGTAACATCAGCGGACACATCCGGCACTCCATCAAGCGAATCACAGCGCTTGGGCTCTTTGTAGCTGTAGGTGTGACGGGCCCATTGATAGCAAACGCCGAAGAGCTGCCGACTCTGCCGGGCACAAGGTTGGCCGATGAACTCTCTCAAGCCTTTGAGCAGGTTGCCGAAGGCATCACCCCTTCCGTTGTAACGATCTCAACCGAAACGAAGGCTAAAAAGTCGAAGGTCCCGCGCGGTATGGATCCGCTGCGAGAGTTCTTCGGCGACGACTTCTTCGACCGAATGGCGCCCATCCCCCAACGTGGACTCGGCACCGGAGTGATCGTCGATGAGCAGGGTCACATTCTCACCAATAATCACGTCATCGGTGAAGCCGACGAAGTGAATGTGCGGTTGAGTAACGAGCGGGTGGTGAAGGCGACGGTGGTTGGAAAAGACCCGCGCACGGACCTCGCCGTGATCAAGATTAAAATAACGGACAAATTACCACGCACGGCTAAACTCGGCGACTCAGACAAGCTCAAGATCGGAGAGTGGGTTGTGGCAGCGGGTGCCAGCTTCGGGCTCGACAATACGATTACCGCTGGAATCGTTTCGGCCAAGGGCCGCGCCATTTCGGGCGGCGCGCAGTACGAGGATTTCATCCAGACTGATGCAGCGATCAACCCTGGAAACAGCGGGGGACCGCTTGTAAACCTGCGAGGGGAAATCATAGGGATCAATACTGCCATCGTCTCGAAGTCCGGTGGTTACATGGGCATCGGATTCGCCATCCCCATCAATATGGCGAAAATGGTCATGGACAGCCTCATCAGCAAGGGCAAAGTAACGCGTGGATGGCTCGGGGTGGGTATTCAAAATCTCTCCGAGGATTTAGCTGGCTCCTTCGATTATCCGAGCACCGAAGGGGCGTTGGTAGGACATGTAGATGTTAAAGGGCCGGCGAAAAAAGCCGGGCTTCAACAAGGCGATATCATTATTCA
>JBILFA010000106.1:0-12324 GCA_044351795.1 Bdellovibrionota bacterium
CTCCAGCGAAGGTTCTCCTGTGGGCTCGAGAAGGTCCTAGTTCCAGCAGTGCTCGACGGTGATCTGCGGTAGGGTAGCCAGCGTGTTTCTCGAGCCCGTATCCCGGGTACCGCTCGCCAAGCCTCCGCATGAGCCTATCTCGCCACACCTTGGCGATGATCGATGCGGCAGAGATCTGCACATGCAAGGCATCTCCTCCGATAACGGTGCGCTGAGGTAGCGAGCACTGAATCGGTTGGTTGCCGTCGATCAGCACCAGATCGGCTTGGATGCGACTCACCGCAAGCCGCATGGCGAGCTTGGTGGCTTGCAATATATTGAGAGTCTCTATCCTCCGCGGCCCAACGGCTATTACTGACCAAGAGCGAGCGGTAGTCGTTATATAATCGAACAATTTCTCCCGTTGTTGCGCTGAGAGCGCTTTGGAGTCCTTGATGCGCGAGTCTTCAAAGCCTTCGTCGAACACGGCTGCGGCTGCCACGACGGGCCCCGCTAAGGGACCTCTGCCAGCTTCATCGACTCCACATATCAGCATCGTTTCTCCTAGAAATATGCCGCGAGCTGTCTCATTTGTCGGCAATCCTCCAGTATCACTTCGCGTGAGCACTGGGAACCGGATTTATAGCAGCTCTAGAGGCTGCCGTGACCCAGGCTGGCCTTACTTCCCTAACTTGCGCCAGTCCATCAATGGCGCTACGGTTATTTTTAGAGTGAAGGGTCGAATATCTTAGGCATTTTAGCCGGTCGTGGTCGATTCGTTACGTGGGCTCAGCAGACGCTTCGGAATGGGGGGGCACAGCAAAGCCGACTTTGAGGAGGTTAACGTATGGATATTTACCGTTTTTTTCATCCGCATCACAATCCGCGCTTAGTCAACACAGCGCTGAGGTATACAGAGCTGAGCGAGCTCCTCCAGGCGGCTACCGAGCTTAGGAAAGCCCTGGAGCGGTCTCAGCAGCGTACGTCTCGCCGCCCAACGCCACCTATACTGCCAGATCACTTCACGGATGTTATAAAAGCGGCGCGCTTCATAGAGGCGTCCATGCAGACCTTGAGCGAGGTTCACCCCGGGGATTCCCATCAGGAGCTTCAGGAGCTCGCCACCGAGCGCTCGTCATGCTCTGGGTGGGAGGCGTGGACTCGAAATGTGCAAATAAGTGTAGGCGAGAGTAAGTAAGCGCCGTTCCAAACTGAGGTAATATGTCGCGTAGTAAGAAGCCGGCTCCGTCCCATACCCGTCGTGGTGGAGTGCGAAGTAAGCAGAAGCCGCGAGGAGAGAGTCGGCAAAGCTCCTCAGCTCGCGTGATTGGTAGAGGAAGTCGAGGAGAGCGACGTAAACACCTCGACGAACGGCTGAGGCTCCTCTACCAACGTGCCATGTTGATCGAGAACGAACTCCGTAAGCTCGATGAGGATCGTTTTTATCGTGTTTGCATATTCGGCAGCGCGCGTATCAAGCCTGAGACAAAGCAGTATGCGGATTGCTTCGCACTTGCCCGATATTTTGGGTGGGAAGGAATCGACGTTCTCACAGGTGGCGGCCCCGGCCTGATGGAGGCTGCTAATAAGGGAACCCGCCTCGGCCAAGAAGAAAAGCAATCGAAGAGTCTCTCATATGGGCTGTCGATTCAGCTCGAGTTTGAGCCGGAGCCTAATCATCACCTCGACATCAAACGTCATCACCACAAGTTCTCCTCGCGTCTGGACGATTTCATTCGGTTGTCGCACTCCGTCGTATGTACGCCGGGAGGTATAGGCACCTTGCTCGAGTTCTTTTTCGTATGGCAGCTCATTCAGGTTAAGCACACCACTCCGCGCCCGATCGTGCTTCTCGAGAGGGCGTTCTGGGAGGGGATAGTCGAGTGGCTCAAAGCGGTTCCCTTAGAGCGTGGGCTGATGGGCGAAAAGGACTTTGGAGTAATTCATATCGTCGACACGCCGGAAGAGGTATTCGAGATTATTTCTGCGCACCACCGTGAGTTCAGAGCCAAGGCTAATAAGGTTGAAGAGCCGGCGTAAAGACTTGGGAAAGACCGAGTGCGGCAACTGTAAACTTTTTTCAATGACCAGGATAGTGAGCCGCACTACTCCTCGGCTTGCTGATCACGACGTTCAGCAGCGGCTCGAATCGATTCGAGAAATTTCTGTCGAATCTCCTCTCTTCGGCTTTCAACATCATAGGGGCTTTCAATACCGGCATCTTCTACAGCGGGACTATCGACAGCGGGACTATCGTCGTAGATTTGACTTTGCTCTGCTCGAGGGCCTCCCTCTGATTCCTTGGAGCTCGCTCCCTCGAGCAAACTAAAGAGATTGCCGACGGGTGGCGTGCGATCCTTTAGTGGTGCCGTTGCCGGAGCGTCGCTATCAGCTTGGGGCGCACGCAATATTCCACGAGCTGCATCGAGCAGAGAGGTTCGGATCGCCTCTGGGTATTCGTCGACAAGAAGCTTAGGTCCGACATCGGGTTCCGTGAGTGGAGGGGCGATGACTGCACCGCTCTGTGTGTTCCCTGGATCTGCAGGGGATTGGCTTCCACTAGCGGCGGAATTCGAATCAACGAGCACTCCTTCGGTGGAGGGTGCAGCGAGCTGTTGCGGGTTGGAAGTTGGCTCAGAATTCGGAGATTCGGTCGTCACGGATGCCACTGAGGTAGTTTCGGGTGGGCTCGAGGATTGGCGCAGTGCGTACAATCCACCCAGAGCGGTTATACCGATGGCGATCCCCCCGAGTGCTGCAAGCTGAAACAGGGAAGGCCGGATGCGACCGTTCAAAATCGAGATCGCCTCTTGGTGGGTTTGTGGATGCACGGTGGTCGCGCCGAGCGCAGCGGCGCCCAAGGCGGCTGTTGAGCTGTTCGAGGGGAGGGGGGACGAATCTCGATTCAGAAGCTGCTCTACCTTCGCGTCATCACCTATTATCTGACGGAGCTGTTGCATCAATTTCGTGGTGGTAGCGCTTCGGGCTCGAAAGCCGACAGTGCGCTGTGCGGTCTGTCCAACCTGAATGCGTTCTACTGAGTCGTTATCGACCCAGCACTCGGGTCGGTTGGAAAGGCTCGTAACCACAACCATGCCCTTCTGAGAGCGCGCAAACGTGGTTAGTAGTTCTGCGAATCGCTCCCTCCACGTGCCTGCGATCGGTTCAAACGGTTCGTTGAGAATGACCGCCTTGGTCGGAGTAAATGTGGCGGCGAGCAGGCGCACTCGGCGCTCTTCGTCCTGCGTAAGATCTGCACACAAAGCATCTCCCGCGCGAGTAAGTCCATACGCAATCAGAAGGCCTTCGATTGAGCCATCCAGTGCTCCTGAATGTCGAAGGAAGTCTCGAACGGTCATTCCGTTGTACGGGACAGGTTCCCCAAATCCGATAAAGGTGTGTTCGTCGGCAACGAAATCCCGGCCGTCGAGGGATATTGAGAATCGCTCACGGCCTGCCGAGCCGGTGAGAGCACGCTGATAGGGGCGAATTTCGCTCGGAGACGCTCCGCGGAACACGCAGACCAGTCCCGCATGGCAGGTTACGACGTTCAGCAGTTCGCCGGAGTTCGACAAGAGTTTGATCTGTAACTTCGTGAGCATTGTACCCAATTGCGAGCCCTAGGCTCGGTCCCTTCCCCTCAACAATGCTCCTGGTAAACAGGAAACATGCTTCTCTTATTTATCGGATTTTGTGCAGAATCGCATAAGGACGAGATTTGTGCATTATTCTCAAACGCTGGGAAGCCTGTGCAGGGCGGTTGGGCGTTGATCGAGGCTGGAATTATCCTCCTCGCTGATAAGCGGCCATCCATTGCAAAACCGCCTTCGCCCAGCCGTCGTAACTGCCGTGTCTCTCCAAGCGTCCCTTGCCGACGATCTGGTTTAAGCTATCGGCGTTGTAGTTGCCGGAGGAGATAGCCAGTAGCTCGTTTCGAAGGCTCTTTATAGCTTCTGTTGCTTCACAATCCATGAAGGTCTGAGCTGCACGCTGATCGCCTGAGGAGCTGTCGGTATACGAATTCATGAACGCTCTGACGTTGGGAAAGAAGCTGTTTCCTCCTGCTCCTCTTCCGTGATGGCTATTCATGGTTGGCTAAGCCCCTCTGTTAATATGCAATTCAGCTCTTAGCGGAAATGAGTGGGTAGCAGGGGTCCATAACAGTCCCTAACTCCATGTTTGTACTACTACAAAACGCGGCTCCACAAAGACCTAAAGAAGATATCGACTTCTGGAGGCATTACAGCAATAGTTTTTTTATAACGGTACCTGGTGGAACGTCTCCGTATACCGGCTCAGCGAAAGCGAGACGATCGTAGACGGAGGATTTCTCAAGCGGGCGGTTCGCATCGCTGCGAGAGCCTTTACGTATCGTAACGAGGCCGTAGTGGTCAGGCCCGCATAGTAAAGTCTCGATACCCCGAGCGCTCTTACGGGGTGGAGTGATCACCCGTGTGCCAGGGCGCAGCTCTGCGCCTTGTTGAAAGAGAAAAGCGCTGTATTTAATCCGATGTTTGTTAAATCCCAAGAGCTTGTCGAGCTGTCTCGAAAGCGGTGGTTGCTGCCACTCAATCGTTCCATGGCACCAGTCCTCCGAAGATGTCGCCAGCATGGGGCAGGGGTCGCTTCTATGGCATGGGAAGAGCGGCTTGATATCCGCGCGTTGGCTTAGTATCCGGTCTCGGATAGACATGAGCCGTCGTGTGTGGTGCTGCTGGCCGGGTTCCATGAGCAGCAGGAAACCGTTTGGGGCGAGTAGAGCGAGAAAGGCCTGAATCAGATCCGATTCCTGGGCTTCGTCGAGCTCTGCCAGCACATTGGAGGCGATTATCAGATCATACTCTCCGTCAGGAATGGTAGAGCCCATCGTGAGTTTGGTAAGCCGCTCACTGGCCGCGGGCGCGCTCAAGAGGGATTCAGCAACGGCTCGCATGTAAGGCGAGGAATCTACACAGGTGAGCTCGGTTGGGTGCTCCGATTGCAGCAGCAGAGCTAGAGAAGCCGTGGCAGGGCCACAACCGAAATCCAGCACCCGAAGCGGGCTAGGCAAAGGTTCCAGGAGCGCGAGCAAGATCGCTATCTTGGCAGCGTTGATAGGCAGATAGTAGAGAGCGTAGGCCTGAGCCTCGACCTCTCGCGAAACTGGTGTGGCTAATCGTTTTCCAACGATGTGGCCTGTGTACGAGGAGGATAACTGCTGCAGGGCTGACACGTACTGGGCTAGCTCTTTATGCCCGACGTCGCCGAGTTGATATTGGTGCCAGCCTTCGTCGGAAAGGATCAGCCTAGCGGCGTGAGCTTCTATGTCGCTCGCAGTGGTCATATATAGCCGCGCTTTTCGGCAGTGGATGAATAGACGGTGAAAATCACAAAGTAAGCTCCAGGGCGTTACCAACTGAAGCCTCTATAGTATATACCTTACTGCGAGCATCATTGCAGGGATAAACACATGAAAAGTAAGATCCGGACACGTGAAGAGCTGATCGAACTGTGCCGCACATATCGTAGCGCCGGTAAGCGCGTTGGTCTCACCTCAGGAGCTTTTGACGTGCTTCACGCAGGGCATGTCGAATACCTCGAGCACGCGCGCTCGTTGGTAGATGTGCTCGTTGTGGCGCTCAACTCCGACGCATCGGTTCGGGGGTATAAGAGCCCTGACCGACCTATCAACGGTGAGCTGGAGCGGGCCGAGGTTGTCGCCGGGTTACAGTCCGTAGATCATGTATTCATCTTTCCGGAGAAGAACAACAACACGAATGTAGAGCTTCTCAAGCCTCAGGTGTACATCAAAGCAGGGGACTACAAGCCGGAGTCCCTGTCATCAAAAGGATTTGTAGAGTCCTATGGGGGCAGGGTCGAGATCGTTCCGTTTAAGGCGGGATTCTCCACCACGGGCGTGATTGAGAAGATCGCTGCGATGTTAAAGACCGAGGAAGGCGAGAAGATAACCTATGAGCGTCTGCCGGCGGTTTTCGTGGATCGCGATGGAACCGTAAACGAGCACGTCGAATATCTGAGCGATCCAGCGCTATTCAAAGAGATTCCAGGGAGCTTCGCAGCGCTCAAGGCGATGCGCGACCTCGGGTATCGTATCATTATAGTTACAAACCAGCCGGGGATAGGCTTAGGATATTTCTCGAAGGAAGATCTCTTCGCCGTCAATCGAGAGATGATGCGACAGTCGTCAGCAATAGGGTGTTTCATCGACAAGATCTATTTCTGCCCGCATTCCAAGGGAGATAGTTGTCAGTGCCGTAAGCCTAATCCGTATTTTATCGAGCGCGCCGTTAGGGAGATGAACGTAGATCTCTCGAAGAGCTTTGTGATCGGGGATATGACTTCTGATATTCAACTCGGCAAGAATGCAGGGTGTGGGACTATTCTCGTGAGGACCGGTAGGGCCGGTGAAGATGCTTTGTATTCGGCTACAGCAGACGTTGTCGTGTCAGACTTGCGAGAGGCTGTTGATGCTATTGCGGCGCTAAAAGCGGAGTAGCTTTCGCGCCACGAGGCTACTTTTTCGCGGGCTTCTTGCTTTTCTTTGAGGATGCCGTAGCTGCGACGCCCTTCTTTGTAGCTGTTTTGCCAACGACCTTCTTACGTGCTTGAGAAGTCTTGCCGCGAGATATCTGCGGCTTCTTCTTAGCGCTCACGCGCGAATACTTCGGCTCGTCTAAAAGTGGTTGAACTTTGAAGTATTTCTCGAAGACCTTGCGACCGAGCCTCGATGCTTTTCCAGAGTAAGGGGCGTCGACCGTAATGACGGCTATAGAGAGTTCTGGATTGTTAAGTGGCGCGCTGCCGATGAACCAGTTGTTGAGCCCGACCGGATTGTCACCGCGCAGAGTGCCGGTTTTACCAGCAACCTCGATAGTTCCCAGTGTGGGACGTGACCCGCGCATGAATTCCCGACGCGATGTTCCAATTGTGGTCGTATGGCGCATCATCTCCATGAGCGAGGCGGCTGTGCTGGGCTGAACCACTCGATTGAGAACGTCCGGCTTTGTGCGACTGAGGATCTCGCCGTCGCGAGAAACGATCTCTTCGACGATGTGAGGACGTGGGAGGAGTCCGCCGTTGGCAACCCCGGACATGATAGCAGCGGCGTGGATTGGGCTGATTTTTACCTGCCCAAAGCCTGCTGCCGTTCTGCTCAATTCATAGAGGTCCTGTTTGGGAATCTCTGCTGAGGAATTCAAGAGAGGCGTCTCGAGCTGCAATGAGCGATTGAATCCGAAAAGACGCGCGTACTTCTGTAGGATGTTTCCGTTGAGATAGCGCATTCCAAGCTGCCCGAATACAGGATTGCATGATCGACCGAGTGCTTCTGCCACGCTCATGATGTTGCGGTCCTTTTTGGGATCGGGCAGGTAGTTCCACTCGTTGAGGGTGTACGTTCCGCCTCGAAACTGGATGAGAGAGCTGGGTTGAATGCCTGCCTGCTCTACTGCCGCTGCTGCCGTGACTACCTTAAAGAGTGATGCTGCTGGAAAGTCCGCATGATATTCGATATCCGGAATCGACGCAGATTTGCCGGCAATAGCCAGTACTGCGCCTGTGCGCGGATTCATGACTACTACAGCAACGTGTTTTGCCTGTGAGTTGCTGACCAGCTTGGAGACGAACTCCTGAAGGTCCGGGTCTACTGTGTAAAAAACGAAATTGTTGCTATTCGTGAGACTTGCGTATCGATCTCCTATCCTGGAAGCGAAAGAGGGTCGCTCACCGAGAAGTAATCGACCATCTTTTGCTCCCTCGATATGAATTTTACGCAGGGTCGGCAGCGGATATACTTGGCTAGACTCCTCGCGTTTCGATGGTAGGAGAGCCGATTCACCGAGGTCCCTATGTGAAATGTTACGCGAGATCTGTATCTGCTCCATATCTCCGAGCGACAGATCCCCCTCCTTGAGAGAGCGAGCAGGATCTGCGGCCAAAGCTGTATCGCTCTTGCGTGGGCCTAAAACAATTGCAAACCCCAAAACAGTGACCGCGAGGGTAGCCGCCACTGAAAAGTGCGCACGCGAAGGCCGCGCCTCGTTCGGGGGGTCAGCTAAAACTTGCCTATCGGATAAACCTCGGCGTACGCCAAACATCGATTTAACGGTCCCTTGGGCTAAGCGTTTTCGACATCTCTACCTCTTATTGTCGGCTAGAAGTGAGCAAATTCGTAGTAGAATTACACGCTCGGCCTTCTATACCCTATAAAAGTTATGATGCCTGACCTGGTAAAACTATCCTTATCAGGTTACCAAAAAAGGAGCTGTTCCTACGAAGCCCTCGAGGCCGCATTTTTAAGCTCTGAACTATAATTCGTAGCCGCTCTCCCCCGGCCTCTTTGACGCTAACGGCGTTTAGTCAGGGCAGGGGCCAGAATAGCTCATATCTTCTAAAATGTGACTGAAATCTGGTATTTGGACAATCCCAAAACTTTAACTTGGCTCTTGCTGAAGGTGCAGGAGTGCAGTAAACGGAACCTATGTTTTGGCGAAATAAGAAGCAGGCGTCCACCCCACCCGTTGCTACGAGCGGTTTTTCTCTCGGAGTCGAACCACCGGCGGGCGCTAACTCGGACACGGTATCGGTCACAAAGCTCGAGGATTCGCAGCTTCCGTTGGAGCGTGACGTGCAGCGTCGTTCTGTTCCAGGTACTTATGTTATTCCAGTAGGTTATAAAGTTTCTGGTCCGATCTTTACGACTCGGCCGGTGCGTATCGACGGGGAATTGACTGGACGGGGGCTTGTCGCCCGCGAGGTGTTTGTAAGCCCCACGGGAGTGCTCCGGCAATCCGCCGAAGTTGAATCGCTGGTAATTGAGGGGCGTGTCATGGCTCCGGTCAAGGCTCGCGGCAGCGTGGAGATTCGCGCCGGAGGGGAGCTTCGAGGGGAGGTTGACAGCCCGGTGTTGCGGGTTAACGCGGGTGGAATCCTCTCGGATTGTCTCGTGGCAGTTGGCGAACGCCGCGTGTAGTCCGCCCTGATTTGACGGGGAGCATTCCTACGAGCTGACGATACGACCAGCGCCCCAACAAAAGGCGAGGCAGCCGAGGGAGAGCGCAGCTATCCTCCACCAATCAAAAACAACGGGGACATGGAGCGCGAAATGAGCGATAGAGAAGCCGAGGGCCAACCCGAGTCCGATTCCGCACAGCGTGGCTAATGTCCCTAACAGAATGAATTCAGTTCGTACTATCGTGCGTTTAGTGGGACGGCGCATTCCGATCTGGGCCAGCGTACGAAATTCCGAGGCTCGCTCGGCCCGCGCGCCGAGTGCCGTGATTAGTAATAAACCCATCGCAGTCAATGCGATGATGCCGAATAGAATCTTCAGCCCGATGCCAACGGTCGAGAGGATGGCGAGAGCCTCCCTTACCACCAGTGTGAGATCGATCACGGAGACGTTCGGTAGGAGTGTCGAGGTCTCTTTGACAAAGGCGCCCCTAGCGGCAGCATCCTGTAGGCTCAGAGACCAAAAGAGAAACTGAGGGGCCCCTTCCAAAACCCCCGGCGGAAAAACTACGAATGAGTTGCGCTCGAAGCGCTCCCACAGGATATCTCTCATGCTCGTGACTCGGGTCAGCACGGATACTCCCTGCACATCCCACTCAACGGTATCGCCGATTGAAAGCTGGAGTCGTTCGGCGAGCGTGTCTTCAAGGGATATCGGCACAGCAGTGCGATCTGTTTCAGTTGTGCCGAACCATTGGCCAGCTACGATACGTTCGTTCGAGAGGAGGTGGTCGCGATAGCTTGTCCAATACTCACGTGTGAGCGTCCAGCGAGGCGGTGCATCCGGCTGGTCTTTGCGCAGGATCTCAGACACGGGAGTCCCTTTGATGGATTGCAGCCTCATGAGCACGACGGGAAGTTGCTGAATAGCTCGACCGCCATGCTTCTCGAGTATCTGAGCCGCTTGCGGTGCCTGCTCAGGAGAGAGTTCGTACAAAAAAACGTTCGCTTCTCCGTAGTCGGTTCCTACGCCACGCAGTGCGTCGAGGGTTGCTTCCAACACCGAGACTGCGCATGAGAGGGCAAGCGCGAGGGCGATGCTCGAGACAACGGCGAGGGTTTGATTGCCGGGACGATAAAGGTTTCGTACAGCAAAACGAAGTGGGAAATTCTCCACGCGGCCCCCAACACGCTTCGCAACCCATCGTGCTCCAGCGGCAAGCGCCACGGAAACTATCAGGGTAGCCGCTGCGCCAGCGAGGAGAATTGCGGCGCTCTTGTCGGCTCCGGAAAGGATCCAGGCGATCATCATTATCAAGACACCTGACAGAAGACGCACCGCAAAGTCCAGCCAATACAGCGCCTTCTGTTTGGACGGCACTTCAAAATCGCTTCGCAAAACTGCCAGCGCTGGCGTCCGTGAGGTGTAACTAATCGAGGGAGCCGCCGCCCACACTAACGAGAGGAGCATGAACCCTACAGTTGCTATCGCTATCGTGGGATCGAGGTGCTCCGTGATGTCGAGATTCAAGTTGTTTCGAGCAAGGGTAGTGAGGATAGCGTGAACAGCTATGCCCCCCACCACACCGAAGCTGGCGGCAAAAAGCCCTAAGAGAGCGGTCTGTCCAAAAAAGCAGAGAGCGATGAGTCTCCTGGACGCGCCTGTGGCGCGCAAAACCGCTGCTCCTACACGCTTGCTGCGTAGGTGAAATCGTATGGCAAAAGCGATGGCGACCATTGCCAGGGTCATCGTTGCAAGCGATACGGTCGACGCAAGGGTGCCGATAGCGCTCACGACAGAGCTCATTCTCTCTGTTCGCTTCACAGCGGTATTGACGTCGTACACGGCGGGATCGAGGCGAGAGCGGATCTCGGCAGCGACGTGATCTGTACTGCCGTTTTTCTCCAACGCTATGAACATGGAATAGTCTACCATGCTGCCGCGCTCTGAGAGGGCAGATTGAGGGATCATGCTGCGCGGGATGTAGAGGCGGGGTGCCACGACGTAGGCGGCTGACATGTCACCAGGGGCAGATACGAGCTCTGCGGCTACCTTTGTCGATATGCCTAGTACTTCGATCGAGTCGCCTATCTCTACTCCGAGCCTATCCATCAAGATCCGTTCGAGCACTACTCCACCGGGAGCGCGCCACTGTGCGTCGGGGGGCTCCGTCCGAATAGCTCCGAAGAGGGGATAGCTGTCATCGATGGCACGAACCTGCGCAAGTTGGGCCGACGTCGCACTTCTCGCCATGGTTCTGATACGATACTCGAGAGCATTCCGCCCACCGGATATCTCAGCGATCTTGGGCGGTATCTGAGATTTTGAGGCGATTACGATGTCGCCTCCAACGAGGTCGCGCGCCGAAGCAAGTATCGTCGTGCGAATACCCGAGACAGCTCCGAGGCTCGCCATCAAAACAGCGAGGCTGGTGCCCAGAAGGATGCCGAACCACACAAAGCGTCCCCATGCTCCGCGTGTGTCACGAATAACGAAGCGCAGCGCGAAGGCGAGCAAGTCGAGACGGATGCTCATACCAATTCACCATCACGAAGCTTGACGCTTCGACCCATGGAAGCGGCGACCTCGTCGTCGTGAGTGACCAATACGACAGCAGCGCCGTGTTCGGATGAAAGCTGTCGCATAAGCTTCAAGACGATCTGTGCATTGCTGCGGTCGAGATTGCCCGTTGGTTCGTCGGCTAAAACAAGCCTCGGGTTGGTAATGAGCGCGCGTGCGATAGCCACGCGCTGTTGCTCTCCTCCGGAAAGTTGCGCTGGGTAGTGATCGAAGCGCTCAGAGAGGCCGACCTCCTCGAGTACAGCGCGTGCGCGATGTTGAATTGTCGAGTACCGCTCTCCACCGAGGAGTTCCAAGGGGAGTGTCACGTTCTCGAGTGCTGTAAAGGTGGGAAGGAGTTGAAAGTTCTGGTACACGAAACCGATAGCTCGATTTCGTAAGACAGAGCGCTCGTCCTCACTCAATGAGGAGAGGTCGATACCATCGAGAATAACCGAACCCTTGTCGGACAACTCCAATCCAGCGCCGAGAGACAAGAGGGTGCTTTTGCCGCTTCCCGAAGGTCCGACCAAGGCCACGGTCTCACCCGGCGCAATATCTAAACTCACATTCTTTAGCGCGTGGATCGTTGATTGGCCGCTCAAGAAGGTCTTCTCAACACAACGAAAAGAGAGCACTAAAGTAGACCCCGACATAACTCAACAAACTCCGGTAGGCTGACCACGAGCACCTTGACAGCAACACCGCTGCCGACAGGTAAAGAAAATTAACGGGCTGCGGAAAAATGGCTTCGTAGCGAGAAATTCGAGGTTTTGGTGATGGTCGAAGATGAGAGCGTGAAAAAACCGCAGGTGTATCCGCTGCGATACATTGAG
>JBILFA010000107.1:0-12318 GCA_044351795.1 Bdellovibrionota bacterium
TGCGCTCGACGAGCTGACGCGGATCATTCGATTCATCAAGATCCTCGGGTGCTTCCCATCCTGTGATGTTGCTCCAACCAAGGTGGAGATCGAGGAGAGCTCTGAGAGCGCTGTCTCGGCTGCACCGGAGGTCGTCGAGAAACCGGCCCCTAAATCAAGTAGTAAAGACAAGGGCTACAAACTGGTCACCCGTGAGCATAAGAGCGATGACACCATAATCGATATCGGAGGTATCAAGATCGGTGGCGGAAACTTCCTCGTAATCGCTGGCCCCTGCTCGGTCGAATCGCGCGAGCAGATCATGTCGTGCGCCAAAGAAGCCCGCGACAACGGTGCCAAGATCCTGCGCGGTGGAGTTTTCAAACCACGCTCTTCACCGTACAGCTTCCAAGGCATGGGCTACGAGGGATTGGACATCTTGGTTGAGGCAGGCCGTGCCTTCGGTATGCCGGTCATCACCGAGGTCATGACGACCGATGATGTAGATCGAGTAGCCGAGAAGGCCGATATCATACAGATCGGCGCGCGTAATATGCAGAATTTCAGCCTCTTGAAGGCGATCGGCCAGATTCGACGTCCGATCATGCTCAAGCGTGGCATGAGCTCCTCGATTGAAGAGCTGCTGCAAGCGGCGGAGTACATCCTCGCAGGGGGCAATCAGCAGGTGTTCCTGTGTGAGCGCGGTATTCGTACCTTCGAAACTGCGACTCGTGGAACCCTCGACATCAGCGCGGTGCCGGTCTTGAAGGCCAGAACTCACCTTCCCGTCTTCATCGATCCCTCGCATGCTGCCGGCGTCCGAGAGCTCGTACCACCATTGGCGCTCGCGGCAAAGGCGGTCGGGGCCGACGGAATCATAGTCGAGTTTCACCCTGAGCCGGAAAAGGCTTTGAGTGACGGACCTCAAGCGCTCCGCTATCCGCAGTTCGAAAAGCTGATGTCGGATCTACGTCGATTACAGGTGTGATGAGATGCGGAGCCTGACCCTAAAAGTTGCGCGAATCGAGACGAGCTCACGACTACTCGTTGGTCGTGGGCTCGTTGGACAACTCCCAACGCTACTGGAAAGTCACAGGTACTCATCAGTGGCGATTGTAGCGGATCGCGGCGCCGAGATTCATGCACAGGTTGTGCGTGAGAGCCTCAGCCTTCTCCCTTCCGCACTCTTGCTCATCTCCGGAGGGGAACAGGTTAAGACCACACAGGGACTTGAATCGATATGGCAGTTCCTGTCGGATCAGAAGCTCGACCGACGGTCGCTTGTGATTACTCTCGGTGGAGGGGCTACCAGCGACCTTGTAGGATTTGCTGCCGCCACCTACATGCGTGGAATAGAGTTCGTGCATGTACCCACCACCCTCCTCGCACAGGTCGATGCGAGTATCGGTGGAAAGACAGGAATCAATTTCAATGGCGTCAAGAACCTTCTCGGAGCAGTGAGCCAGCCGAGTAGCGTCATAGTAGACATCGATGTTTTGTCGACACTTCCGAAGCGTGAACTTCGTTCCGGCTTCGCCGAGATCGTCAAACACGGACTGATCGCTGATAGGGCATACTTTGAGCTCGTAACATCGAAACCCTTTGATGCGTGGAGCCCCGACGAGCTGGTCGATATCGTCTTCCGCTCGTGTGAGATAAAGCAGCGGATAGTCGAGTCCGACGAGACCGAGCAAGGCCCGCGCAAGGCCCTCAACTTCGGCCATACGGTTGGACACGCCGTCGAGGAATATGCTCTTCAGGAGCGCATAGCGCTCACACATGGCGAAGCCGTTGCCGTGGGCATGGTAGCCGAGGCGCATATCTCCCACTTGATCGGAAGACTCTCTGCCGAGGAGTATGCGGCAACCTGTTCCGGGATAGCCGCAGCAGGATTGCCCCTGGTACTACCCGCGCACTTCGATCAGCCCCGTCTCCTCGCTCTTATGGCTCGAGACAAGAAGAACGTCGGCGGTCAGCTCAAGTGGAGTCTGATCGACACGATCGGATCATCTCTGTTCGACCTCACAGCTCCAGAGGATGCCGTCATAGCGGCCCTACGCGATATACAGCTCGATTCCCTCTAGAGCCGTTGCGTTTTTATCGACCGACCTGAGCGCTTCCCCCCTGCTTTGACGGAGATATCAACGTTAGGCTCGAACAACGGTCACGACACAGCACTGCGACCTCTCCGAGATTGATGAAAAAAGAGGTGCCCTCAATCTGAATCTCTACGGGATAGTTATCAGAGCCCTTGACCTTCAAACCCTTCATACCGTCCACAAGCTGCTTGTAGCCGTTGTCGAGGTTGACGATAACTCCGCTCTTGAAAACGATCATCGCTCCGTCACCTGCACGAGCGATGGGGATCTCGGAAACGAACACAAAAGTAAAGACGATGAGCGAGATGATTGCTTTCTTCATACATGCTCACGTATCACGCTGTACCTTAACGATGCTACCTTTATATGAGCGGAGACTCCGTCTGTACTGGGACCGCATGGCACTCTGCCTTACTGTTTCGAGAAATCTAAACGATGGGGGAAGCTTCGGGCACGATTACGCTAAAAAAGAGAATTGGCTTTCATGTGCTTGTCATCTAAGGTTGTGAGGGGAGTTAGGCCGACGGAGGATGACTCTGAGGGCACCTAACCGCTCCTCACGGAGCAGATTTAGGTCTGAAAACCGGCAAGCAGCTCCGGATAAGGTGAGAATTCCGGGCTCTCCCGGTGCTTGTTCCATCTTTATTGCTAGAGGACACTCTTGGATACGCTTCCCCTCTCGCCATCGGTAGATTCTACGGTGTCGTTCGCTGATTTCATTCGGCGAGAGGATCCGCTGGTAAGTGTTGTTATTACCGCATACCAAAAGGCACCCTTCCTGTTCGAAACAATCGCTAGTTTCGCAACTCAAGCATGGCCTCACCTCGAGATCCTGGTGGTCAACGACGGAAGCACAGACAACTCGCTGAGCGTTGCGGCCGAGGCGAAAAAACAGTTCCTGCACCGACCCATATTTGTCCTTGATAAACCCAACGGTGGAGTATCCGACGCAAGAAATTTCGGCATGGCCCGTGCAAGGGGCCGCGTCGTGATGACCATGGATGGTGACGACCAGGCAAAGCCCAACTACATCGACACGGCAGTTCACACCCTGAGAGAAACAGGCGCAAACCTCTTCCATGGGATTCAGGAGAACTTCGGTGAGGAGAACGGAGAGTGGGTGCCTCATCCCTATGACCCGTATCATCTCTTGTACGACAACTGCATTCCGACCCCCTCGGTATTTGATCGTTTGCTCTTCGAAAAGGTAGGTGGATACCAACGATGCCTGAGCTACTGCGAGGACTGGGCCTTCTGGGTTGCATGCAGCGGAGTAGGCCTTAAAGTAGCCCGGAGCCCGGAGCGCCTCACTCGGTATCGGATTCAAAAGACCGGACTCCAAAGCGAGCACATCAACGGTCGTTGGCAGGATTGTTGTGATATCGTCGTCATGGCAAACGAAGATCTATACATGATTAACGAGATTCTCGCCTGCCATGCACATTTTCCGACGTCTCATCCACCCTCTCTCAACCGGATAGAACTGCTCGCAGCACGGCATACAGATGATTGGTTAGGTCAATTCCTCACCGGACTCTTATGTGAATCACGCGGAGACTCCCAGGGCGCTCTCACCCGTTACACTTCTGCTTATTCGCTGACAAATAACAAGAGTTGGCAACCCCTGCTCCGCATTGGACTCCTCCTCGAACGCATGGGTCGAAGGAGCGAAGCCGCGCCGTTCTTTCACGAATGCCGGATTATGCGTCCTGATTTGGGGATGCTCGTGAACGAAAAGCTCAAACACAGTTGAGCCCACCCCTGTCATGCGCTGTAAAGAGGCGAGCGCTGCTCCTCCGCATGCGCGGAATTCCACTTCGCTTGCCATACACGTGCATCTTCTGCTCGGCCTTGCCTCTCCAGTATATGAGACATGAGATAACTCGCCGGACCGAACGCCGGATGCTCTAAGGCTATGCGGCTTAGCTCATTCTCTACATACTCAGTGCCGGTAAGCCGAAAGCGCTTCGGAACCTTGGAAAGCACACCAAGCGCGACCTGTCTAAGCGGCTCTGGAATGCTCAAGGCGAATCCACGCTCGGCTCTCAGCCTAGCAAATGCGCTTTCATCGAGCTCATGCACCAACTCTTTGACGAGTAACGCATTACAATACAGGCGAAAAGCTTCCGAGGACAGTGAAGTATCGGAGAAGGCTTTCGGTGGTAAGAGGTCTTGCGTCCTTACGACCCATGCTTTGTGCGTGAGCATCAGCAAGAGACGTTTGAGCGAGAAATCGTCGGCGTCCCCGATCACATCGGAGAGCTGAAAGCCCTTCACGTCCTGGACCGCAATCTTTCGTAGTACGAATTCCGGCTCCCCTACTCGACAACCGAGAGGCCCGAGAGGATTGAACATGGTAATGCCGCCGCTCAGAGAAAAGAGTCGATTTTTCGTTTCATGATCAAGACTTGTGAAGAGAAAAGCGATGGTATCCTGATTGAAAATTTTTTGAGCTCTCAACACAAACTCGTTGGGTAGCTCCCGTGTGGGCTCGACATAAGCGACCAATGGGGAGCGCGCCACCGAGATCCCGACATCGATCGCACTTCGCTTCGTGCGAAGACGTTCCTCAGGAACCCGCGCGTGCTGAAAGGCTATCCCTTCGTACTTAGCTCCGAGCTGAAGCACCTCTTTCATCACATTACGAGATTGTGCCCGATCGGGCGCTCGGTCAACGATGACACACTCAACGGAACTCGCGATTGATGAAGCCACCGAATGTATGAAGGGCTCTATTCCGGCGCAGCTGTTGTCGACCGGAACAACGAACGAGAACGCCTGCTCTTGCCCGATAGCCCTAGACGAATGGCGACGATACACTCGCGAGAACTCTCTGTACGTGCTTGCCATATCGGCGCCGGTTTTATTTGTCTCGTAAATCCGAAAATAGGAAAGAGTCTTGTCGATCCGACGCATCAAGGGATACCGCTCCTGAATGCGAAGCCAGAAATCGAAGTCCATCGTAAAATGCAGCCCCTCATCAAGGGCTGACTCGCACGGGATGCGAAGTTCCTCAAAAATCGAACGGGCGAAGAAGATCGATGGCTGCGCAGGGGAGGAGTGATGCACCCAGTACTTGAGCGTATCGAACCAGTTCCGCTCCACATTTGCGACATCTTCCTTCAGCACGCCATACTTATCGACGAAGGCACAGCGCCCCATCACGACGGGATATTCGGTTATCTCCTGAGCTATGGCATGAAACGCTCCAGGCGCATACCAATCATCGGAGTTTATCCAAGCAATGACATCTCCAGTGGCCCGACTAAATCCCTTGTTGAGCGCGTGTGATTGACCTCTATCAGGCTCTGAAACCCACTGCAGATGGGGATATTCTTTGAGGATCGAGACCGTATTATCTGTCGAGCCGCCATCAATGACGAAGTGCTCAAAGTTTGGATAATCCTGGGCTAAGACCGATTCAATCGTGTCCCGGATGAACTCGCCTTGATTGAATGAAACGGTAATGACTGAGAACTTCGGCAGCTGCATAAGTGATACCTGCTTGGCGCTAATCAACGGCGAGCCCGACCATCATCTGTAATGAATAGTTACGCTCTTTTGATGATTTTCAGCTACCCCGCGCTTCACCGTTTCCAGAAACCATACTCCCTCTACCTGCATCCCTGCCCTTGTTGCAACCTAGCGATTACCTGAAATCAGCCACTTCTCTCGTTTAGAACTGCTCCAACACTCCTGGCGGGTGCGCTCTCTAGCACCCAAACCCTTTCCGTTCTACGGCTAGTTACGCTGTTTTACGTACATAGCGTAATCTACCTCAATGCTCCGTTCTCAAATCACAGCGGCTCACGAAGAAATGTCTTCCGCAGCGAGGGCACGAGATATCCAACTCCTGGTCCTCCCCGTACAGCTCCTCCAGCTCCCGCGGCGTCATGGCCTGGAAAAACGGGATCAGTTTCTCCGGAGAGCACTCACACTGAAACTCGAAGTTACACGTGCGCATATGGCTACGCTCAACAGCGTCCGAGGTACTCAATTCCTCGAAGCTGATCTTGCGTATCCACTCATCATCGTATTCCGGTAACGCCACTACCCCTTGCGCCGTATCACTGTCGTCAGAGAGTTCGATTCTCAAGGGGTACTGCTCACTCTGCGCGTAGAACTGTTCCACCATCCGGGCGATGTTCGCCGAATCGCACTGCACCATGCTGTTGAATGTCCTTCCCCGATTGGTGAACTGTGCGTGAATCGCGTTGACCCTGGTGTCCCGAATATTGTCGGTCAAGACATTCCCAACGATAAAACCACGCGCTATACCGCTTTCATCCATATCGCCGGTGCTTCCGGTAACAAAGAGAGAGTACGGAGTATCTCCCATCAGATGAACCGTCCATGCATGCGTCTCGCGTGCGGTCCGAGCCGCAAGATGCACCGCGAAACAGGCTATCAGGTCCTTGAGCTTCGCATCGTGCTCCGCACGGGTATCTGGAGCGTGCTCTTTACGGTGCAGATAATAATCGATCAGGTAGTCAGACATATCTACCTTGACGAAGAGCGCCTCGCGCTTAGGTATGTATTCGGAAATAGTGATTAATCCAGGCGACATAAGTATGGAGAATTACATTTCTACAACAGATAAACTTAGTATCTCACAGTAGTACGGCTTTCAGGAAGCAAAGCTTCCGGCTTTTGGCTGGATAAGAGGTCCCGCTGACTACTCCCCTTACGGGCGGGTTGTTACAATAGCACCAATTGCCTGCTGGTCGCTTGGCGACGAAGCTGCCGTAGGGGTGACCTGTGCCCCTCCCAGCGGCTCATGCTCCTCGAGAACCTCCAAAGCTCGCTCCAAAAAACCGTACCCCGTTTTGTGAACGAATGCCTCATTGATCTCCAGGACGACGACATCTGAGAGCGATAACAGCTTCTCCATCGCAAGGTCGTCCTTCTTTTCAAAGGCTCGAACCTTACCATTCGGATACGGCACCAGGCGCTTGAAGTAGTAGAGGAAGTCGCGATGAGCGAACACCCGCGCTCGGTCGAGAGAACGAAAGAGTTCCCAACAAAAGCTCGTGCCGACCATGAGCAATCGCGGCCGCTGTGTGACTCCCACGCCTCGTATTACTTCCACTGCAACTCCCGGAACAGGCTGCACGAGGCGCTGAGGAAAGAGAAGATTAGTGATCTTGAGCAGGTCTTGGTCCTGTTCGGACGGCTCACGTAAAGGCTCTCTAAGCTCACATGAAAATTGTACAAGGGACTGCCCGCTCTCATGTGCGATTCGCCTCGAGAGCTCCGAAGCGACACGACAAGCGGCATACTGGCTCCAATGTGTTCCGGTTGGAGCGAACATGGCGACACCTACCTCGCCTGCAACAGACTGCAAGAACGAGCGCGAATCAAAGGGCTCGATTCCGTGCTCATGGAGGAGCGTCATAAACGTTTCATAACCGCTGCTCTTGTCCTCGGCGAACGGCGCACGGTAGCGCGAGGGAACGAGCTCTGGATAGAAGTTCGGCTTATTCGTGCTAATCAGAAGAACGAACCCCTTGCCTCGTCGAGCCAAGGCCGCCTGTAAACGAGCAGTCTGCTTTGCGACTGCTTCAAGCCGGCGTTTCGCCGGAACGGACTGACGGTTAAACGCTGGCAGGTAGGCTCGTTCGATTAGGTGTCCATGTCTCCCAAGCACGACACGACTTTTGGGGTTGGAGGAAGCCTGTCCAAAGAGGGAGAAGCTTAGCTGATTGTCTCCCTTGACCAACGCCCCGTAGATCGGGGAGTTCTTCAAGAAAGTCCGCTCGAAATATCGCTGAAAAGACCCATCACGAAAGGTCGCAAACGAAAGGGACACCGCTTTATTACCCTTCGTAACGCCTTCAAGCCCCGCTGCTTCCCCTCGCTGTAAGACCCACAGCAACAAGGGCGCCGTCATCAGAAGCGCCCACAGGGAGATTATGACGATTTTGACCCGGCGCATCATTAAAACCTGAAATACAAAAACGGAGCGAACCCACGACTCGCGAGCGAGGCCGAACTCAACAGGAGTAAGACAAGCACACACACTCCCTGTACGGGGATCCAACGTAGTTGCGTCGTTTCATGGGTCCGTCTATTCGCGTACGGCATAAAGCTCACGAGAGCGGCTATCGCCAACATTATCAGATCTCGATTGTCGATGAGGAACCCTCGAGGCACGGCAGGTACGACATTGCCGGATACCCCCACCATGATAGAGAGTAGCTCCAGAGCTCGTGGTAGCGATTCCGCTCGAAAGAAGACCCACCCTACCGTCACCAATACAAAGGTCACCCCTACCATCAACGGGCGTGGCGCTCGTGACGTCCACTGTTTCAATCCTAACTTGTCGAGGGAGAGAAAAAATCCGTGAAACGCTCCCCATACTATGAAGTTCCACGATGCTCCGTGCCACAATCCGGAGAGCAGAAACGTAATCCAAAGATTGAGCGCTACGCGTAGTCGTGTTCCCACGTTCCCTCCGAGAGGAATGTAAACATACTCACGCATGAACATGGAGAGCGACATGTGCCATCGTCGCCAAAACTCCGTAAACGACGCAGCGCTGTAAGGACGATTGAAGTTCTCCTTGAAGCTAAACCCAAAGACCCGCGCTAATCCTAACGCCATATCCGAGTATCCTGAGAAGTCAAAATAGATCTGGAAAGAATAGCAGATCATCGCGAGCCACACCGGCCCCTGCCCGAGACTTGTTCCGGGAAGGTGAAGGATTCTATCAACCACGGCGCCGAGCGAATCCGCGATGAGCACCTTCTTACTCAAGCCGATAGAAAAACGCACTAACCCGTCGAACACCTTGTCGGCCGAGTGAACACGCCCCCTAAACTGCATTGCCACGTCGGCATACCGGATAATAGGACCCGCAACGAGCTGCGGAAAGAAGATGATGTAAAGGATGTAATCCACGAGAGAGGCGGCTGGGGCAACCTTTCCTCGAAAGACATCTCCTAAGTAGGAGATCTTGTGAAAGGTGAAGAAAGAGATCCCTAGCGGGAGGAGGATCGGATCCAAAACCGGAGTATGGATCCCCACCCCCTCCAAAAACGGTCGAAGTTCGGCGAGCAGAAACTCTGCGTACTTGAAGTACAAAAGCCCGGAAAGATTGAGAGCGATACCGAACACAAAGATTCGACGTCGGCTCGCTTCCGAGAGCTGATTCTCCACCACTAGCTTTGGCGATAGTTTAGAACCAAGGAGGTAGTCGACTATACAGCTTAGAATCAGAAAAGGCAGGACGTGGGGAGCGCCCCAGCTATAGAACAGGGCGCTCGCAATCAACAGCACCCAATTTCGGCACCCTCGCGGCGCAAGCAGATATACCAACGAAACGATTGGAAAGAAGCAGAACAGAAATACGAACGAACTGAACACCATTTTATGAAGTTGATACTGAAAGGCCCCGTTTTGGGTATAAACCCCCGGCGGGAGTCTGTACAGAGACCTTCGACGGTACTGCTCTCTACGAAGCAGAGATGCCAATAGAACGGGTCACACAAGCTCTCCCATGAAGCAAAGCGCGCCTCAGCACCACCAGGCTCGAGCTTTTCCTCTTGTCACGTGAAAAGTGTATGCTAGCGTCCTCAGTTCAAGCTTGCTAAAGCCTCTTACAACACCGCAAGATCCGTCCGTTATGAACCGCATCCTCATCATCCCCCCAGCTTCGCCTCCCCTCACGACGGTACGAGCACCTGGGTCGAAAAGCTATACCAACCGTGCCCTTCTGACTGCGGCGATGGCTACAGGCACTTCACGTCTGACCTTCTCGTCGCCAAGCACCGACAGTGAGGCGCTCATCACGGCACTGCGAGCTCTCGGAGTCTCGATCAAGCAGGAAACAGCACCGGATAGAGATGGCCCGGCGCTACAAATCGAGGGCCGCTGTGGAAGGTTCCTCCCTTATCACGGCGAGATCGACGTGGGGCCTGCCGGAACCACCATGCGATTCCTGTGCGCGCTGTGCGCTGCCATCCCGGGAGCAGATATTATCCTACGAGGGACGGAACGGATGCATGTCCGCCCGATAGGCGACCTGGTATCCGCACTGCGACACCTCGGTGCCACCATCGACTACATCGGGAACGAAGGGTATCCTCCTCTCAGGATACACTCGAGCACCACCCTCAACGGTGGAACCGTTCAGATGGATGGCTCCATCAGTAGCCAATTTATCTCGGCACTACTCCTGACTGCCCCTCTTCACCGAGAAGCCCTCACCATTGAGATCGAGGGAGAGCAGATATCCAAGTCGTACATCGATATGACGCTTCAGAGCATCACAGACTTCGGAGTTATGGTGGAGAACCACGCATATCAACGGTATCGATGCGAAGCGAGCGAGGGGTATTGGTCCCGACAATATCCGATAGAGGGCGATGCTTCCGGAGCTTCCTATCTTTGGGCGGTTGCAGCAGTGACCGGTGGAGAGGTCACAGTCGAAAACATCAACCCCAGTTCCGCACAGGGAGACATGAAGTTCCCGGAACTCTTGGAGCAGATGGGGTGCTCGGTGACCCGCTTCGAACGCTCGATTACGGTCAGGGGAACGCAGACTCTACGCGCCATCGATGTCGATATGTCGCTCATGCCCGACACGGCACAGACCCTCGCAGTGGTCGCCGCCTGTGCAGAGGGCAGCACTATCATTCGCGGCTTGAGCACGTTACGAGTCAAGGAGACCGATCGCATAGCCGCGCTCCATGCCGAACTCGAAAAGCTCGGTATACGTAGCGAACCCGGGCCCGACTACCTCGTAGTTCACGGCGGTACACCCCAAGGAGCTCGGATAGCGACCTATGAGGATCACCGCATGGCGATGTCGTTCGCCGTGCTCGGAGCTCGGGTGGCCGGTATGGCGATCGAGGAGCCGGACGTAGTCGGTAAATCGTTTCCGAACTTTTGGGACGTTTTGGAAGAGATGCTGGGCCCGCAATCAGTTCGTGCCGTATAGTGCGGTTTGAGGGAAGTCTTTGGAGTAAACCATGAAGCACTTTGTGTGCCTGCTTGCTGGCTTGTGCGTTGTTCAAACCTGCGCTTCGGCGCAAGAGCCCGAGCCCCAAAAGGCCGCTGAAGCGGCCTACGAATATCTGCACAGCCCAGCGCGCGACAAGGAAATCGAATGGCTAAAAAGGGGCGACATCAAAACCTCGAGCACCCCTGATGAAGCCGCGCTCGATACGGTGAGGAGCGAGCTGACCTCGGAGTTCGAAGTTTTACTCAAGGAGCAGCGAGAGCTCACAGGCACTATGCAGGACCAAGCCTTCTTCGCCCTCGAGAGCCTGACATCGCAGAGCCTCGTAACAGATCGCTATGAAACCGTTCGCCGATATATCGATGTAGTGAAAAAAAATACTCTGGAAGGCTGGCAAGATTCTGTCGCCAGGCGCCTCGATCGGTCCGGCGCATCCGAAGAGAGCAAGCGGCGTTTTCTTCAGAACTTTATGGCTGGCATGGAAAGTAGCTTCGCAGAGAGGCTAGTGGCTATGGGCTATACCGACAAAGAGTCGTTTGACCGAGATACGGAGCAATCCGAGCGAGAGCTACTCTGGTGGCAGGAGATCTTCAAGATGCTTCAGGACACCTACGGGCGCTGGAAATTCGACCCCACACAAAAACGGATTGTGTTCAAAGCCGAAATCGAAAACTCTCAATTTAAAAGGTTACTGTCGAAGGTCGCCCCCGAATAGCGCCACGAAGCATCAATGGGCAAGGCAGCAAGTGGACTGCGGCAGCGCCGCCTCGCGGAGAAATCCGCAAGTCGCGCATCTGCCTTCGGCTCACTCACTGCCTTGTTTGCAAGCGATTACCTCGGCCGGCTGAATCCCTGCCTACGAGGTTGCCCCCGACCGGCTCGATCACCTGACCTCGATGGAGCGCCATCGCCTCGTCGGTCAGGCCGGCGATCTTGTCGATCATCAGACCCTCGACCTCGACCGGCAAAGCCTCTCTCTTCTCCGAAACGCGCTCGCCCCCCTTCTTCACTTCGAGGACCTCGCTCCTGAAAGCGGCTACGCTCGCCGGTTGAGCCCGCTCTTCCCTGGCTGTTGGAGCGACGCGGGGAGTCATTTCTGTCGTTTGTGCGCTCGGTGGATCGAGGGTATCGCGAAGGCCGTGAGTCCTCGCGAGCACCGTCTTGTCTGCCGGCAAACTGATCGCGATTTCCAGTCGCTCCACGTTGTCCGGACGATCGTCCGGGTTGCGCAGATCGTCCAGACTGACCGGGTCGGCTGGGTCGACCGGATTGACCGGA
>JBILFA010000026.1:0-34675 GCA_044351795.1 Bdellovibrionota bacterium
CCCGGCTAGCAGGCCCGCGCGCCTTCAGTTCGTGGATGTCTACCGGCGCCATGAGCGATTCCTTCGCGAGCATCACGGCCTTCTCCGCAGAACCACCAATCCCGATGCCCAATACCCCCGGAGGACACCAACCCGCGCCCATGTCCGGTACGGTCTCTAGAACCCATGCTACGATATCGTCGTTAGGGTTCAGCATCTCGAGCTTGGACTTATTCTCAGAACCTCCGCCTTTTGCAGCAACCGACACCTCTATGTGGTCGCCTGGAACGAACTCAACGTGTAGCACGCCCGGAGTGTTGTCTTTCGTGTTCTTTCTCTTGCCTGCAGGGTCACTAACGATGGAGGCGCGCAGGGGATTGAGCTGACTCTGATAAGCGCGTCGAATGCCTTCATCAAACAGATCCTGCAAAGGCCGCTTCGAGTCGATACGCGCTTCCGCGCCGATTTTGACAAATCCAACTACGATACCGGTATCTTGACACAGAGGACGACGGCCTTCAGCAGACATGCGGGAGTTCACGAGGATCTGAGCGATGGCGTCCTTTGCGCTCTTGGACTGCTCAGCCAGGTATGCCTTGTGCATCGCTTGGATGAAGTCGAGCGGATGATAGTACGAAATGAATTGGAGCGCGTCAGCAACGCTGCTGATGAAGTCTTCTTCTTTGATAATATTCATGGAGAGAAAATAGCCTGGGGCAGCGCTCCTGGGCAACACTTGTCGGACATCTGATGAAAGGGCCGCTCCCAGCTCCCTTCACCGAGGAATCACCCTCACAAGTTACCTGACTCCCTGCTCGCGCTGCGTGCGACCGGCGTACTCTTCGAAGAATAGACTCGAAACAAAAAGCGAAATGACCGGCGTCGCCAATTCCAGGATTCCGGCTGTCGTTGCAGGCTATGGTTCAACAAGCTCACCACACCGTCGATGAACTCCCCTCGTACGACTCCTTCGAGCCACCTGATGACTTCTAAACACCGCTTCCTCTGTGACGGAACGAGGGTCGTATACATGTCCATAGCGATGCCCGCGGAACTTTAGCGCTCTGCTATGACACGAAGTCGGCGGCGGAGCGTCAGCAAAAAACGCCGTTCGGTTATGTAGCACTCTTCTTGCAAGCTATCTGTGCACACGTATTTTTGTCTTGCCTAACGTCGTTGAATAGCTATAAACCACCCATTTTATTTGGGATTTACCCGGTAGTCATTGCTCGCCAACTCCCCCTCTCCTTCTAAAAAGCCATTTCCTTTGGTAAAACACACTGAGCTATAACGAGTTCCGTAGTTGGCTAAACAGGGATTCCCGTTCTACAAGAAGGCGAGGGGAGCGACGGTAATCTTGGGTCGCGTGTGATCTGACAATCGGTCCGACGTTCCCATTTATAACTGTTGTAGAAATACATAGAGAGGAACCTCTTAATGGAAATGTTAAACGTCGAGCAGTTCGAGTTGGTGTCCAACGCCTTCTCGTTTGCGATCGCTGTGATGGGAGCTGCGACGATATTCTTGTTTTTGGGACGCAGCCAAGTTGCACCTCAGTACAAAACGGCAGTGACGATCAGCGGTATCGTGACCCTCATTGCCTTCTATCATTACTGGAGAATATACGAATCTTGGCAGGGTGCTTACAGCCTGACTAAGGCAGGGCTCGAGGCAACTGCTATCAAGTTCAACGATGCATACCGTTACGTCGATTGGCTTCTTACGGTGCCCCTGCTCTTGATAGAGCTCATCCTCGTCATGCGACTCTCGCGTGAGGAAACTGTCTCAAAGGCGCAGAAGCTGGCTGGTGCAGCTGCTTTAATGATCATCCTCGGGTATCCAGGGGAAGTCTCCGCTGACATGGGAACGAAGTTTAAGTGGTGGTTCTTGTCGATGATACCGTTCCTGTACATCGTATTCAGCCTCTTTTCGGGACTATCCCGAGCGATCAACTCGCAGCCTGAGTCTGTGCGAGACCTGATCGTCGCAGCTCGCAACCTGACGGTGCTATCGTGGTGCTTCTACCCGGTTGTTTACGCCCTCTACTTCTTCCCGGGTGCGAACGTCGGGAGCGCAGAGGTCACCACGTATGTTCAGATTGGATACACGATCGCTGACATCGTCGCCAAGGCGGTGTTTGGTGTGTTCATCTACGTAGTAGCTGTTCGTAAGTCTGAGTCTAACGCCTAAGCCGCGAAAGCTCATACAAACGCAACTCCACAGCAGCGCCTTCAGGCGCTGCTGTTTTTTGCCCCTCACAAATCGATTTTTTCGAATGTCAACGGGTGGCCCTTCTTGCTAGGATCTGGGCTATGAGAGCCGTTATTATAGGGACCGGGGCGGGCAGCCTCGCAAGTGCGCTGCGACTCCGCGCTTTAGGCCACGAGGTGAGCGTGGTAGAGGCATGCCCGGACCCTGGCGGTCGTGCGCGCACACTTTCCTTTCATGGCCATCCTTTTGATGCCGGACCAACGGTCATCACCGCCCCATGGCTCTTCGACGAGCTGTTTGCTCTCTTCGGCGAACGGCGCTCTGACCACGTCGAATTCCTCCCTTGCGATCCTTGGTACCGATTATCGTATGCCGATGGCAGCCAGATGGATTTGGTTCCATCGATAGAGCGGCAAGAGACACAGATAGCCAGACTCTCACCTACCGACGCGCGTAACTATCGCCGATTCCTCGAGCACAGCAAGCGTCTCTACGAAGTAGGTTACGAGCAGTTAGGAGACGCAGACTTCTCTTCGCTCAGCTCGATGCTCGCGATGGTTCCGAAGCTGATTAGCTTGGGAGGATTCACCACCCTATGGCGCCTCACCGCGCGATATTTTTCTGATTCACGAGTGCGCCAAGCCTTCTCTCTCCCTCCACTATTAGTTGGTGGAAACCCGCTTACCACTACTGCGATATACGGACTTATTCATGCCATGGAGCGTAAAGGAGGAATCTGGTTCGCTAAGGGAGGGACTTCTCAGCTCATTACGCAACTGGTTAAACTCGGCATCCGCGTTGGGATTCGCTTCCGCTACAATACGAAAGTAGTGGGCTTCCTGACTGATGCCGCTAAGCGTGTCACGGCGGTAGAGAGTGTCCTTCAAGGAGAACGTGCTTTGCTCCCGTGCGACCTGGCGGTCTGGGGAGGAGATCCTCGAGCACTCTACCAAACTCTTGGACCAACGAGACTCTCGCTCACTGAGAAGCTTCGGGCCAAAACCGTTAGTTCGAGCATGGGCCTCTACGTTCTCTACTTCAAGACTCGACACTCTTATCCAGATGTGGCTCACCATACTATCGTCCTTTCAGAGCGTTGGGAGACACTTCTAAAAGATATCTTCCAAGGCTCAAAGCTTCCACACGACCCAAGTCTTTACCTACACCGCCCTGCTGCTACAGATCCCTCGATGCTCACTACTGACGGCGAGCTCTTTTACGTACTTGCTCCGGTACCCCATCTCGGTAATTACGACAGCTGGAAGGCTGACGAGTCACGCTTTCGAAATACCATTGTTTCGATTTTGGAGGCACGAATTCTGCCGCAACTAGGATCGGAACTCGTATTCGCGGAATCGATAGACCCGAGATACTTTCGCGATACCCTTATGAGCCCGCTCGGAGCAGGTTTTTCGATTGCACCGCTCCTTAGTCAATCCGCGTGGGGTCGGTTTCACAACCGAATGGATAAGATTCGAAACCTCTATCTTTGTGGCGCCGGTGTTCATCCTGGAGGAGGCCTTCCAGGAGTCGTAACCTCGGCGAAGGTAGTGGAGCGGCTAGTTCGAGAAGATACTGCTTCAGGTGAACTCTCTGCACCGAACCTCACCAAGGAAGAGCAGAACCAACCTGATATGAGGTCTGTTGCATGACAAATGAGATGCTCCTCATATCCAAAGCGGGCAAAACCTTTTACTTCGCGACCTTCTGGCTTTCGAAGGCTGTCCGTCACGATGCGGCGCGGGCCTATGATTTCTGCCGCAGCATCGATGACATCGCCGATACTTCGCCCGCCAGACCCGACAGAGACTCATACCTGAGCGGTGTAATCTCAGCGCTCCTCGGTGGAGACAATTCTCAGGAGCTCGTTTATCAAATATCTCCTCTCCTCACCCGCTTTCCGAGTATCCGGCAGCCGCTTGCTGAACTCGTAGAAGCGTGCCGACTTGATGTTCCAAGCCTTACGATCAACAGTGAGGGAGATCTTGAGGCATACGCGCACGGCGTTGCCGGCAACGTCGGGCTCATTATGTATCCAATACTCGGAGGAACATCACACCTCGGCCTGAGCTATGCCGCAGACTTGGGGATCGCCATGCAATATACCAACATAGCGCGGGATGTCCTGGAGGACCTCGAACGCGGGAGAGTGTATCTTCCAGCAGCGTGGATTTCTGAAACTACGCTTAACACTGTTAACATGCTCACTCCAAAGGACGAGCATATTGTGGTGGGAGCAATTAAAAAGCTCCTCCTTTTAGCTGACGAACGCTACCGCCGCGGCTTGTCGGGGCTCTGTTACCTGGCCCGAGAAAACCGCTTCGCAATACGAGTAGCAGCCGAATGCTATAGGGCCATCGGGGATCGAGTCATCAGCGCCTCTCTCATTTCACGTAAACGTGCGGTTGTTTCTAGTCTCACCAAAGCGGCGATTGCGTGCAAGGCAGCTCTCCACCACCGCTCTACCGCAAATGATCCGCTCTCCATCGATACCGCCGGCATCGTACGGCACCCACTTGAACAAGGCCGGTCCAACGTCAGACAGAAGACAGGCGTCAGCTAAATGGGCACGATCCGGACAGTAGGGATCCGAGGCGCAGGACTTGCAGGCCTGACCATGGCTCGGGAGCTTATTCGCCTCGAACCGGACATCTCAATCTCTGTGTTTGACGTGCGACCTCGACTACCCCATCCAGCACGGACCTTCTGCTTTTTTCAAAAGGCCGGCAGTTTTATTCCTCCTTGCCCCTCTGTCACGTGGCCTTCTGTCATCTTTCGCGGGCATTCGTTCGAGCGGCGAGTGGACGTATCACGAACTCCTTACACCATGATTCACGGGAACGATTTCTTCGAGAACCTTCTCATAGAGCTAGAGTCCTCGGGAGTCTCATTTCAGTGGGGTTGTAGGGATGTCAACATCTATGGCAGCGCGATTCTAGTGGACGGTGCGTCGCTAGATTTTGATTGCGTAATCGACGCGGCATTTCAATGTACAACTGCATCTTCGGCGCTGTGGCAATCGTTCGCAGGTATACGGATCAAAGCCCCATCGCCTACTTTCGACCCTACAACAGCTATCTTGATGGATCTTCGCGAAAGTAGCGAAGCTGCTCCCGTAAGCTTCTTTTATATTCTACCGACATCGCCTACCACCGCTTTAGTTGAACACACCACCTTCAGTTCGAGACCTCTTCCGAAGCAGTATCATCTTGAGCAGTGCTCATCCTGGATACGAAGCAACATCGGCGAGCAAGTCGAAAACTTAGAATTCGAACACGGAACGATCCCCATGGGATTGCGTATACCCCATGCCGAGGGTAGCTACGTCACAGGCAGCAACGCCGGCACGGTTCGTCCGGCAACAGGCTATGCCTTTTCAGCAACCCAAGTACATGCACGCCGTCTGAGCGAGCAGATACTTCGTGGAGCTCCCAATCCCCGCCGAAGCTACCCCCTTTGGCTTACTGCGGGCGACAATCTCTTTCTTCAAGCACTGCGACGTGCTCCTCTGAGTGGACGAAGCTTGATGGAGACGCTCCTATCTCGAGCACCGTCCCGAGCCCTGATAGCTTTTTTGTCCGGAGACCTCTCATGTACACAGGCGCTCTCTGTCTGGTTCTCGATACCAAAGATGGCGATGATCAGGGCACTTTTACGCGTATGACAAGAGGATTATCGCTCGTAGTAGCTCTTTTCATGGGGATGACCTTGTGCTCCGCTGTAGCCCCTGCGGGCGCAGAGTGGCTCGCTCTTGCACTCATGATCGGAGCGGGCATCCCACACGGGTCTTTTGATCTGAGGGTTGCAAAGGTCAAGTGGGGCTCGGCGGAGTCGTCCCGTGTCGCGATCGTTTTGTGCTACCTAGCCTGCGTGCTTTCGATGAGCGCGCTGTGCTTCTTTACCCCTTTGATCGGCCTGTCGCTCTTCATCGTGATATCGGCGCTCCATTTTGCTGAGGGCGAAACCCAATCAGCCGCACCCATGGCGCGCCTCAGAGGTATACTGTTTGGGATCGGTGCCATTCTGCTGCCGATCGGGCTTCATCTCGATGAGACTGAGCCCTATGTACGCTACTTTATTTCCTCAGAGCTCTTTCAAGCGCTCAGGCCACATCTTTCCGCCTCTGCTTTACTTCTTACCTCCCTCATCGGGGTGCTCCTCACTCTTGATTTTTCGGGTAAGCAAGATGTAAGGCCAACTATCGAGCGGTGTATCTGCTTTGCTGGGTGGATCACGCTATCTCCCCTGGCTGGATTCGCCGTGTGGTTTATCGGCAGACACTCGCATCAGCATCTCGAATTGTGCGAGGGTATGTTTGCTGCTTCGCGTAACAAGATACCGACCGATTTTATCGCTATCTCCCTCCTGGCAATAATCGGACTTGCACCCTTTGCGCTATTCTTCGATTTTTCTGATATCAACCAACTATTCGCCGCATCTATTTGCCTGATTGCAGGGCTCACTCTACCGCACATGATCGTTTCCCACGGGATACGAGGCCTGGCTCATTGACTTTGCCCGGCAACAGTACAGTTGCAACATTGGATTATCGTGGAGCACTCAAAGTATCATATCGAGTCCGCGCCGCCTCGTGTAGCGGTCCTTAGGCAGCTTTTGTCGTTGCAGGAGAGAGTCCGGATTCGACGCTTGATACGGCGGAGAAGCTCGGAGTTGCGGTAATATCCGGGTAGAGGTTGCTGGAGATGTTGGGCTAGATCGCATAGTGTATTCTTTTAACAGGCTGCGGAAAAATGGCTTCGTAGCGAGAAATTCGAGGTTTTGGTGATGGTCGAAGATGAGAGCGTGAAAAAACCGCTGGTGTATCCGCTGCGATACATTGAAGATTTTTTTGGCGCTCTCATCTTCGGCCAGCGCCAAGAGATCGGATTTCGCAGCAGAAGAGCATTTTTCCGCAGCCTGTTAAGGTACCAAATGTGATGTTACCTATTTACGGCCGATAAATCGATAATACGGAACACGCATTCCGAGCATATAGGGCACTCTAGCTGTTAGAACAGTAACGCTCTCGGTTGTGAAGCGATTTCGGGCTTCTAGTCGATGTAGCGCTGAGAGTTGAACACCGTCATAGCTGAACCAACGCTTCCAAAATACATCGCGTAGGGTCGTGTCGAGTGAATCCGCTTCGTGACCACAGGTGAAATCAACTAGGCCGATTGTTCCGCCCCGTCGAAGCATTCGGTGTGCAGAATCAAGAGCAGCCACCCAGTCGGGAATCATCGATAGGGAGAAGGAGAAGCTCACCACATCGGCTGCGTCGTTGAATTCATGGCACTGGTTGACATCTCCGTAGCGTGTATGGACATTGATCCAGCCGTGACGAGCAATCCGCTCATCTGCGCGTTGTAAGAGTGCCTGACACAGATCGAGGATGATCACCTGAGAAGAGGGTGCCAGTCGCTGCGCCGCGTATTCGACTGTACGTCCAGTACCGCCACCGATGTCGATCCAGAGGCCAGAGAAGCCCTCGGGGATAATCGCCTCTATGAGTTCTCTTCGACCGGGGAGGAGGCGTTCTCTGAAGTCGTCGTATAGGTCCGACTGTTCTCGGTAGAAATGCTCGAGCGAGCTGCTATGGGACGAGTGATGGTCGCGAGGCTTTAGTAGTGACTTGATTACTCGCCAATCGTTGTAGAACCGCGCTAATACCGTCATGCTGCAGATTGTAGATTGAGGTCGGCGATGTGAAAACTACAGTACGTGTGGACGCGATCACGCTGGTGTAGCTCTCGTGCGTAGTCGGCGTTCATTGAGAGAACCGTTCCAAGCTCTCTCCGGCGGCCAGCCACTGTGACCGGTGTTCCTTCGAGTCCGGGTACATGAAAGCCAGCGCTTCGCCAGATAACCCTAGTTGTTCCCGACGAACAATCAATCAACCCCTGCCACTCGCGACCGATTTCGTCACGATTACTTGCGTAGAGCCAATCCATGTGGTCGAGGAGAACGGCATGCGATATCGAGGCAGTCGTGCGCTCAAGAAATTCACTCACTGAGCAGGTATTCACGGTGATGGATTCCCAGAGACCCTCTTTTAGTTTGGTGAATCCTGACTCGGTGAGGTACTCGGGGCAACATTGTTCATCGTAACTACCCAACAGGTAGACTCGCCAGAAGTAGTTGTCGTGCAGTGAGAGCTCGGCAAAAACGGCATCGAAAGCAGATTCGATAAAACCGCATATGCCGTTTTGATGTGAACCTTTGAGTAATTCACGCTGCGCTCGCGGCACCCCGAGCAGCGACATGCAGAGCGGGCTCTTCGCGATGTATTGTATCCAGTTATTCCAGAGACGAGGCTTTATTTCGTCAAAGTACAAAGCACGCTGTTTTTCCCGGCACGTGCAATTGAAAAGCTCACGAACCTGTTCTTCGACACGTGCGATGTTTCTCACATACCAGCCGATTGAGCGAGCGACCAGTCCACTCGTCCCATGGTCGTAAAAGCCGCGAGTCTGGCCTGAACGGGCGAATAGGTCAAGGTGGCCATCCCAAAAGCTCCTTGCGGATTCAGAGAGCAGATGTCGCAATCGGGAGCGGTATGTCCCTGCAAAGTGCGGGTGAGCACCTCTGCCGAATAAAAGAAAGAACTCTGCAAACGAGAGTGCGCGAATACCCGCCACCTTAATCTCCAAGAGAGCATTCTGGCGTGGGTTCACATCCACGGCATATACGGAACGAGCTCCGGCAAGAGCATAGTCAAGAGCGTTACATCCGGCCGAGGTAATAACGAGAACGGTAGAATCTGCACAGAGTCGCAGGGCCTCTCGATCGAGACGTGGGTCTTCCCAACACGTATTATAGACAAGATGATTTCCGTGGACCCAACCAAAATAGCGGTCGTAGATTGCAGCCATAATTCGCTATCTGTCTCCGAGTAGTGATACGTCGATACAGCCTAACTGAGCGCGACTACCTGTACGACTGCGACTGATACTCGCTACAGCCACAGTAAAATACACGACAGCGTCGTTGCTCGTTTATTTATTGTTAGGATATTAGGGAGCGCTAACTCTACGCTGCAGTAATTTAACACTTATCTGGTTGGCACAAACGGCGCTCTTCGTACACTATGCGGTCGATGACACTCAGTGCTGCATCCCACCGGTATGATTCACAGACCTTAGTCGATGAGGCGACACTGGTTGGGTCGTCCTTTTTCGCTTTGCGCCGCGAGAGTGATAGAACGGACGAGGAGTTATATCCAGGGGTCGAACTACTCTCATCGGCTGCTCATAGCCTTGCGGAGTTGCGAGAGGTTTTCGCTAAACAGCGAACCGAAGCAGAGGCTATTCGGGCAGCCCATGAGATGGGGCTCCTGCCGAATGATTCGTCACTCCTCTCCCGCCTAAAGCACTCATTACTTGATTGGATTGAAGGTCCTTGGGCTCCGGATCACGCTGACCTCCCTCAGAAGCGCTCACCAGTTGTCTGCGGTAATTCAGAGTTGCCGTTTTATGAAGCTCCTCGTGACCGTTCAGAGCTACGAGCTCGCAAGGCCAGAATCACCGAATTAGAGACTGGGGCAGTCATTAACCGACTTTCGACGTGGACCACTTCGTATGAATACAGAGTGCCGCTTCCACGCGAGCATGCGGCTCTCGATGGTCTGACTGTGCTGCATCTCTCGGATGTCCACCTGCTCAAGGGTAATTCCAGGCCAATCGATGAGCTTGCAGTAATAGATCGCTACCTACAACGCACGGGGTATCGACTCGATCTGGTTTTCTTCTCGGGAGATCTGATAACTCGGTCAACGGAAGATCTGGACGATCGAGCACAGACGATCCTTCGAAGTATAGCAAGCCGCGCGCAACACAGTTTCTTTACTCTCGGAAACCATGACTATCACGGACATACCCCCGCGTTAGTGAGTGAGTGGATGTCCCACGCGGGTTTTCACGATATTACCAATCGCAGTGCTGAATTAAGGCGTGCTGGGACGCCGTTTGCCGTGTATGGTATCGATGACGCTTATTTCGGTCGGCCGCAGGCACCCAGTCGTGATGATGTTCCACATGACCGATTCAATATGCTTGTAACCCACAATTTAGACGCGATTCGCGCTAATTTCCCGCGAAACTTCAACTGCATGTTCTCAGGACACACCCATGGTGGTGAGGCGTGGATCAAAGCGTTCGGGTATATCATGAAGGCTTGGAACTATCTCGATGACGTGAATCGAAATATTCGTGGGTGGAGTATGCTTAGCGATTCGTGCTACTCGTTTGTACACCCAGGGATGGCGCGCTATTATATTAGGCATCCAGGCTTGTGGTTGCCACCTGGAGTGGTGTTCCACACGTTTTGTGCTTCTAATAGGTAATCGGTATCGGGAGCATCGTAGTCGGCTCTCGTGGAGAATACCAGCCGCGCTTTTCACGTTGCAATCGAACGGATCGCCTCTGGAAGTATAAACCTCTCTTCGTACGGAAGGCCGTAGGTGACGATGCCAACACGGCGGGCGTTCCCGCCGTCCGCAAATACACGGATCGCCTAATTCCGCACGAGAAAGAACAACTATTCATCTGATGGAAGGGCGATCCCAGCTCCCTTCAGCGAGGAGCCCCCATCACAAATTACCTGACTCCCTTGTCGCGCTGCGTGCGACGGGCGTACTCTTCGATCGGTTCGCCAGCGACGAGCATAGCCTGCACATACGCAGAGCCTTCGCTGGTTATTTTAACCTTTATAGTCGCATCGGAAGGTACTGTTGCGAGCGATTCTTGATAAACTTCCGGAAAATAATAGCGCTCTATGCCTGCCAGGAAACTTCCGTACTCGAGAGTGCCCTTGATGAATAGGGAACAGGTCGATTGATTACGCTCCTCGCATGCTCCAGCCCACGTACCTTTCGCAAGTCCATCGGGCTCGACACTCAGGCATATGCATCCCGGCTGGGAATTCGGCAACGTCCCAATCTTTGACTCTGTACCGTAGTCCACTCGATACGTGAGATAATGACCACTCAAGAGATCGCGAGGATCATAGCCCGTAACCTTGAAGGATACCTCCGTACCCCGCGCAATCGCGATTGAAAGGGACACGCACCATAGGGTCATTATCAGCAATGGAAAGACTACTACGAGGAGATACGAACGCACTTTCATGACTGCTCCCTAACCAACTCTTTTACCGCCTTGCGGCCCCTGTTCCAGAGCAACGCGATACCTACAATGACGACGCCGGATACTATCAACCCTACGCCGGTAGTCGTAAGGCTACCGAAGACTTCGAAATAAATGACTATAAATCGAATCGCCAACACCACCGTCGCCACATCAAAGAGTTTCGGTCGCGAGGCGATCGCCGCAGCAGCAGCGGCGAGACCCCATACGAGAAGGAAGCCGAAAGCCCCGGCAACATCGTTCAGAGCACCCGGCAAAAGACTGGTGACGTCGACTACATGCGGAATAGAGACGTACGTCGCTACTGACAACAGCACGAGAGCAGAAACCGTCCTGAGATTGAACGGCTGCTCCACTCTAAGGAGCGAAGCGCCCATTGCCACGACGGTCACGCACCATCCCGCCGCCATAAAGGTCCATGGTACAGGGCGCGATCCCCACTGGCTTCCCGCATTCCAGAGAGTATTCCCCCACGGGGTCGCAACCACGAGGAGAACACCAAGCCCACATACGATCAACGCCGAGCGGAACTCCTCTCTTAATGTATCTGTAATTTGACCAACGAAGTGTCCCGTGGTGAGGATCATCGCTGTAGTGAGCAGCACAAACAACGCGGCTTGCTCCGAGACACGGGATATATGGGTTGCGTCGAACCACACAAGGGGAGTCACAATCGCGGTAATGCACCATACAAAGGGTAGCAGTCGGGAGTGTGCCCACAAAGCTGCCGGTAAGGTTAGAAAACTCCACAGGAGCATCACACTCCACCAGGCCCCAGAGAGATGATATACCTGCCCGATGAGTCCTATGCCTGCCCAAAAAAGCAACGCAAACAGGGTAAGCGTCACCTCTCTCCAGAGCCCCTTCTTCTTCTCGGAACGTATTAGCAACCCACCGACACTGATGTGAAGGAGAAAATATGCCGTGAGTTTAAAAGCATCTGAGAGGCTCTCCCAGTTAGCTGCGACGAGGCTGATGATTCCAGTCACGATAGCCGTTACACCGATGCCGGCTATACCGAATCCGATCCAATTTCGACCTCCCCGGGTGGTCTCGTATGATAAGATACGAGTGGCCTCATCGTGGGAGATAAGCCCTTCCGCTTGCCAGATCGGTAAACGTCGCTTCAAATTGACGAGCATCTAATCTCCCCCTACATGATGAATTCACACCCTCAAGCTCCGTCACTACCACGGTCGTGCAGGAACCTGAAAGTGTGAATCTATTCAAAGCGTCAGTGAGGGCCGAGACTGTTCGTTAACCTCGAGCCAACTTCGGATGGCTGCTACGACCAGCGGTATCAGGTTGTCATTAGTCAAAGTGAGGATTATCAAGCGCGCACCTGCCACGCCCCGCACCTACGATGACTACGTGCCCCTCCGTACCGTCATCGGCCCAACAGCACAGTTCAGCTACTTACAGAAAAGCGATCGATTGTCTCAGCAATTTTCGTCCACGGGTACTGCAAGCTCGTCCGACTCATCCGATTCAGCGAAAGGATTTCCGCCCTGAACGATTTCGGCATCAATCTCAGCCAACAACGTATCGAACTCCCATTCGTCCATTTGAGTGAGCGAATCGACCGTAAAGATCTCCTGTAGAGGGTTACTCGATTTAGAGCCTTCGAGCGACACCGCGTCGCGAAAGAGACTCGGAGTCTTCTCGGGAGAGATATCTCGCTCGCTCCGCTCGATCCACGCTGGCTCGCACAGTGTGAACTCGGATAGCAGTCTCTGCACGTCAGCCTTCGTCGCTGGGAAAGGATACAGGTGCGCTGGCAAGCTTTCGTCAGGTTCGAACTGCTTGTTGAGGAAGGCCTCCAGCCAAAACACGGCACCGCGGAATTTCTGAAGCTCCCCCTCCTTGAGGTATCCGACCGGGCCATTGTAGCGCGCAGCAAGTTCCAAGGCACAGGCCGTCTCCCGGGAAAACCCGAGGTTGACCATGAGTAGTGCACTCACCTGCGCAGAGGTACACCCCCACACCTCTAATTCCCGGCTCGCCTTCTCAGCTGCTGAGGCCACCACAAGCGAACGCCTCCACGTTAGATAGAGTTCAGGATCGTGCATCGACATGAGGATGTGAGCAACGTGCGGCAATACACCCCACAGCAATCCGGGAGCGAGCCCGAGATGAGGCACCGCGATTCCAACCAAGGCTCCGGCATGCGCTTCGCGTGCTAAGTGAGGTCGTATCTCTTGAAATAAAATCGTCGGTGCCATCGCTTTCCCTATCCGTGTAAGGGCAGAGACCAACAGGAATGCGCTGATGTCGCGGGACTTGTACAGATCGAGCATCTCACCCACAGTCACTTGAGAGCGGTCAGCAACCTCTCCACGAGCTACCAATTCCGTGAAGTGGTACAGAATCGATTTGAAATTAGGGCCGCGCACCATCCGGCCTACATGATACTTCGTGAGAGGCACGATCGCCTCCATACCCGGGCGGTCGTTCCAACATAGCAGCCTGATGTTCGCGGATAAGACAGAGGGCACGAAACCGATTCGTTTCGAATACTCTTTGGCCAACTTCCAACTACGTTCGTTGGTGTCCCTTATATCACCGAGTAAACCCATAACACCTGGTGCCTTAACGTCTATAAGGAAACATCGTCGTCAAAACGCAACCACATGAGAGAGCGCGCCACATTTGATCAGCATACGGGACTCTGGCCTAAAGGCCTGTCTGTCTAATGACTTACGGCGGAAGGAGCTGCTTTGATTAGGCAAAAAATGGGCCCTCTTTTGAGCTGCGTCAGGACGATAATCCTCCGCAATGCACAAAAAATGTACCGCGCAGAAAAATTAAAGGCCCGCTCTTCAGGAAGCGAGGCAACCCCACCCATGAGCTCTCCCTCGCGTCATCGTCGCTCTCGAGATTCTCATAGACGTATACAGACGTAGAGCACCAGATCCTTGCAACGACCATTTCGCTGCTTCTCGCCCTTGTCACGCTCGATTTTTAGTCTTTCTGTATGCGCAGTTCTACCACAGAGGATTCTGATGCGGACGAATTCTTGGAAAGCGTATCTGCATCACCTACTGCGAGGCGTACTCGAACTCGAAGGTTGTTCGCACTATCTGCGTTACGAAGAGCCTCGTCGAGTGAGATAGCACCTGTGTGAAAGAGGTCGTAGAGATGTTGATCAAAGGTCTGCATTCTGAGGTTGGTGCTCTTTTCCATGACCTCTTTAATCTCATCGACTTGTCCCTTCAAGATGAGGTCCTTTACACGGGGACTGTCCGTCAGTATTTCAACCGCGGCCACGCGACCGCCGGTAACTCCTCGCACAAGTCGCTGACTGAGTATGGCTCGCAGATTGAGACTGAGCTGCATCAAGACCTGTTGATGTCGGTCTGAAGGGAAAAAACCCAAGATGCGCTCGATCGCCTGATTTGCGTTGTTGCTGTGTAGTGTCGCAAGGCACAGATGACCCGTCTCGGCAAAGATCAAGGCCGCATCCATAGTTGCAGCATCCCGAATTTCTCCTATCAAAATGACATCGGGTGCCTGACGAAGGGAATTTTTCAAGGCGGCCTCGAGTGAGAGTGTATCAATCCCGACCTCTCGCTGCGTGATAATTGATCGTTTATGCGTGTGGATGAACTCGATAGGGTCCTCAACCGTCACGATGTGACCCGGCGATGTCTCGTTCCGATATCCGATCATCGCAGCCAAAGACGTGGACTTACCGGAGCCCGTAGAACCCACTACCAACACCAAGCCTCGTTTACTCGCGGCTATCTCCTTGAAGATAGTGGGAAGCCCGAGCCCCTCTATTGTCGGGATAGCGGAACATATCTGCCGTATCACCAACCCGACACACGAGCGCTGCCGAAATATATTTATCCTAAACCGTCCGTTATCCTTGTCGTAGATACCGACATTCATCTCTTGAGTTTTTAGAAACTCTGCTCGCTGGTCATCGTTCATCACACTCATCGCGAGCTCATGCGTCTGCGACGGCTCGAGCATCTGTGCGCCGAATGGCTCTAAGATGTCATCAACCCGATACGTTGGTGGGGAGTCAACCGTCAGGTAGAGATCGGAAGCCCCTCTTTGCACCATTCCTGCCAGGAGATCGGCGAGTGAAAGCATTAGCTACCTCAAACGACCTCTAGCACCCGTCACAAGCGCTTCGGGGAAGAGCTCAGGGCGTCCGGTTTTCTCCACTGCTGTTTCACGACTTATCAAGCCGCGGTCGTAAAGCTCGCGCAGGGAGGCTTCCATGGTTTGCATGCCCACCCCTTGGGAAGTCTGCATAGCACTCGGAATCTGATGGATTTTACCTTCACGAATGAGGTTCCTTACCGCGTTCGTCCCTATCAGCACTTCGAGAGCCGCGACTCTTCCACCTCCCACCTTGCGGCATAGCGTCTGCGTTATGATTGCTTGTATAGATTCGGCTAGCATCGAGCGAACCTGGGCCTGCTGATTCGGTGGAAAAACGTCTATGATGCGGTCCACGGTTTTTGGTGCGCTCGACGTATGCACCGTGGCAAATACGAGGTGCCCGGTCTCAGCGGCAGTCAAGGCGAGCTGAATCGTCTCCAAGTCGCGCATCTCTCCTATAAGAACGATATCGGGGTCTTCACGCAACGCGGCTCGCAGGGCGTTTGAAAACGACTGGGTATGCGGCCCCACTTCGCGTTGTGATACGAGACACCGCTTCGAAGAATGGACGAATTCAATTGGATCTTCGATCGTCAGGATATGCCCCTGTAACTCCTCATTGATGAGATTAATCATGGAGGCAAGCGTTGTTGATTTTCCCGAGCCGGTCGGGCCTGTGACGAGCACTAGTCCCTTCTCGCATCGGGCGATCGAAGAGAGCACCGGCGGCATACCGAGCTCTTCGAGGCTCGAGATCGTTGTTGGAATCGCCCTGAATGTCGCCGCAGTACCACGAGCTTGCCGATAAACATTTACACGAAATCGCGCCTTTGCAACGAGTTCCATCGAAAAGTCGATATCGCTCCGTTCATCGAAAATACGACGCTGCACATCGTTCATGACATCATAAATCAAGGCATGAGCCTGCTCGGGGGTCAAAGCCGGGACATTCACCTTCTTGATATCCCCGTGGACACGGAGCATCGGTGGCTCGCCAGCACTGATGTGGAGATCTGACGCTGACTCCTGGAGCGCGAATGTCAGAAGTTGGGGGATGTCCATAGTGGCTAGTTTCATTCAAAACCTGCAGAGTCTATCGGCAAGTCTTAGGTGACTACTTGTGCTCTGTTCGCTGCTTATTCACTTTTTTGAGAGTTAGATTCTCAAGTCTACATGCGCTCGCGGAAACCGGTGCACAACTGGATACACGGCGCAGCAGCCTATCACCCTGAAATAAATAACTAATTTGTAACGACACGTGACAGCAGTCCACTATTGAGACGGGGCTTGAGCCTTCTCACGAAGGCCGCATCAGCAGGCTATCCTAACCTCTCAAAAGCACAACATATTTGGTAAGCCCCCGTTTGCCCCTCACGTTAACGTAGGTATACTGTCGCTTTGCTGGCTACTAGCGACCGCTCATCGCATCGAGAGGAGGGCTCCCGAGCGCTTGGAGTTTACCCAAAAATGCTTGAGCGCGATGGAGTGCGGTTCCTCTGAGGCCCTAACCACCACCGAAACCATGCTCAACAGATCCTCCTACGATCCTACTTCCCGCCGAAAGGTTCTCGGTTTGCACGGGTCTGCTTCGGGCTGGTTCCTTGCCTCAGTGAGAGAGGAGTATCCAAAATGTGTCGTGGTATGTCCGGATCGAAAGACTGCGGAAAGCCTCACTGACGACCTCGCTTTCTTTCTCGGGCCCGACTGCTCCACTATCTATCCCGCTTGGGAGACCTTGCCGCTTGAGCCCGTATCGCCGGGAGTCGAGACATCGGCTCAACGCATTCGAGCCCTTTACGAAATAAATACGAAGCCTTCGTTCTTAATTATTACGTTTGCTGATGCTCTCGTACAGCGGGTCATTCCTCCAACTCAGATCCTCTCGCTCTCCACGCATCTTGCGTGCGGAGGGGTGCTCGAACGGGATTCCTTTATCCGCCTGCTGGTCGAGTGCGGCTTTCACAACGCAAAGAACGTCGAGAGAGTCGGACAGATGAGTATCAAAGGTGCCGTCGTCGATCTCTTTCCCAGCACCACTTCGGATCCGATTAGACTCGAACTCAAGCATGACAGGATCGTGCGCATGCAGAGCTTCGATACGGAAACACAGCGCGCCAAGAGTGACATCTCCGCAGTTGACATCTTACCGGTAAAGGAATTTGCGCTCTCGTCCTGGTACGAACAAGAGCGAGATACAGTGGTTCGAAAGCTCAAGGAACGGGCTGCGGAAACGGGGACTCCTCCTCGCGAGGTGGAGAAGATCCTACAAGCCCTGGATGAGCGAGCGGAGTACCCGGGCCTGGAACTGCTTCAATACATGGCAGCCCCTCCACTCCATGGACTCCTCGACAACTTGCCGCGTGACACGACGGTGTGCGCGCTGGATCGATTCCAAACACTTCGGGCGATGGAGGAATTCATCGGGCTTGCGGACGAGCGCGCCTCCCGGCTGGAAGACGAACAACACTTCATACCGAAACGAGCCGACGTCTATCTCGATTTCGAGGAAGCTTCCGAACAGTTTGAGCGTAGCCTAAGCATCGAGCTGTCGAGTATCGATGATTCGACTACCCGCATGCGACATGACAATGTTCGAGCTGAAAGCAATATCGATCTCGCCACGGTGATGCGAACGAGCATCGGGAGCGGCGAAGGCTTCAAACCTCTGAAAGGCTTTCTTGATACATGGCGTTCGCGCAAATTCGGGATCGCATTCAGTGTAGGATCGCACTCGCGAGCTCAGAGGCTTCAGAAGATACTACTAGACATCGGCACGGACGCGCCTATCGTGTCGGCAACCGCGGTCGGTTGGATACGCTCGCCGCGACGGCCCGATGTCGCTATCCTCCTGGGTCACCTTACGACGGGATTTAGGCTCCCTACCCAGAAGCTCGTTTTCATCTCGGAAAATGACATTTTCGGGGAGCGCTCATATCGCTCGAGCTCCGCACCTCGCATAAGCGTGAAGAAGCTCCTCGGCTCCCTCTCCCTCCTCAAGGAAGGAGACTTCGTAGTCCATATCGATTACGGTATCGGCATCTACCAGGGATTGAAGCACCTGACGGTTGAAGGCGTTCTCGGTGATTTCCTTCAGATCGATTACGCAGATAGCCGGCTCTACCTACCCGCCCACCAGATCGGAAAAATTCAAAAATTCGTTGCAACGGAGGGTCAACAACCGGTAGTCGACAAGCTCGGCTCGACTCGCTGGGTTCGAGCCAAACAAAAGATCCGCGATTCAATCGTGACACTTGCCGGGGATCTGATACGGCTCTATGCCGCCCGTACCGTTGTCAAAGGATGGCGCTTTGAGCCGCAGGGAGCCGAAGACGAGCGCTTTGCCGACACCTTCCCATATGACGAGACGCCTGACCAAAGAAAGGCAATCGAAGAGACCCTTGCCGACCTTGCAGCGGATAAGCCTATGGATAGGCTGGTCTGCGGAGATGTCGGTTTCGGAAAGACCGAGGTGGCGATACGAGCTGCCTTCAAGTGTACACAGCACGCCCGACAGGTTGCCGTCTTAGTGCCCACAACAATCCTTGTCGAGCAGCACAAGAAAAACTTTACGGAGAGATTCGCTGGCTATCCCGTCAAGGTCGGAGCGATTAGTCGATTTTATCCGACCATCGAAAACCAGAAAACGTTAGAGGCAGTAGCCCTGGGCGAGATAGATATCGTCATAGGAACCCATCGACTGCTCCAGCCGGACATACAGTTCAAAGATCTCGGACTCCTCATCATCGACGAGGAACATCGCTTCGGCGTGAAGCAGAAGGAACGGCTCCGCTCGTATCGGGCGAACGTTGATGTGCTGACCCTGACAGCGACACCCATTCCACGAACTCTCCACATGTCACTGCTGGATATCCGAGATATCAGCCTGATTCACACTGCTCCTGTCGATCGCAAAGTTGTGCAGACCTTCGTGGCAGAGCGCGACGAGTCTCTTATACGTGACGCGATCGTTCGTGAAGTTCGGCGTAGTGGCCAAGTATTCTTCATTCATAATCGGGTACAAAACATCGAGATGGTGACTGCAAAACTGGCTGAAGTGGTGCCGGAAGCTCGATTCGATTTCGCTCATGGCCAGATGAGCGAGGCTCAGCTCGAACGGATTATGCGTCGGTTCATCGATAAAGAGATCGACGTCTTGGTGTCGACCACGATTGTCGAGTCGGGACTCGATGTGCCAAATGCTAATACCATAATCATGGACCGGGCCGACCAGTTCGGCCTTGCGCAACTCTACCAGCTACGCGGTCGCGTTGGCCGAGGAAAGCGGCAAGCCTATGCCTACTTCCTCGTACCCCATATGCGGTCACTGAGTGGCGATGCACACGAGCGCCTCAAGGTGCTCCAATCCTTGGATACCCTGGGGGTCGGATTCAATCTAGCGATCCGAGATCTGGAGATCCGAGGCGCTGGCAACCTTCTCGGCAAGGAACAGTCGGGCAATGTGCTTTCTGTAGGTTTCGATATGTACTGTAGAATTCTTCAGGAAGCGGTGGCGGATCTGAAAGGGGATGAACCGATCCTCGAAGACGTTGTGGATCCGGATATCCGTGTCGTTGGAGTTGATGCTTTCATTCCGGAGCACTATGTGCCGGACATCGGTGAAAGACTGGTGCTTTACCAACGACTTTCCAATGTAAGGACAGACGAGGAGGCCTTCGACCTCCAGCGCGAGATAGAGGATCGATTCGGCTCGATGTCGGCTGAGGTCGACAATCTCATGCTGCTCATGCGCTATCGTGGATTGCTCCGCCGTTACGGAGTTATCAAGGCAGAGGTCACACCGCACAAGAGTGCTCTGACCTTCAGCCCTCTGGCCCTTCTACGAGACGGCCACAAACCAACCTCCAATACCCGCGTTGACGGGCTCAAAGCCCTACACCTTGTGCAAAGACTGCCTCACTTGTATCGCTTCGGAAAGGGCAACACCCTCTCGATTCTCTTCGAGAAACCGGATCAGATATCACTGACCGATGTTTTTCGAAAAACTGCGGAAGTCCTCGGCAGTGTTGCACATCTCAGTTGAGCACCTTTATACTCTCCCGCGGCTTCATCCTGTCGTAACGTATCGCATCTACCAGGCCCCAACTGTGTGTAAACGAGGGGGTAAACCCGAGTTCAGGCAGGTTTAGTTTGAGCCAAGCGGCCGAAAGCTCCTCCGGAGAACCGCCGGCAAAGAGCCTCACGTTCCAGTAGAGAAGCCACGCACATGATGCGCGTTCGAGCGGTGGAAGAACAGCACTGTGAAGATATGTCTGAGCTGCTCCACTATCGAACGAGAAAGGAATGAGAGCACTTTCATTCGTGCTTCGGTAGTAATACAACGGTGCCCTCATGAAGTCTTCTTCTACTGGGCTTGAGCCTTGTCCGACCCTTCGACTTTCGATGAAACTGCTGACGTTCAGCAACAAACACTTGTTATCAGGGTCTACGGATTGGATAGCTTGAAAAGCCCTCCCCCAGCCCTCTCCGCTGACCTGCTTGTTCATGAGCGTGTATTGAGCAGTTAACTTAATCAGAGCTAAAACTGCCACGATCACCAGTTGTCTTGAAAAGCTCGGCACCGCACTGACAGCAAGCCCGATCGCCATCCCTATGCCGACACTCTGCACTGAATAGTATCGCACGAGCCACAAGGAGTGCCCGGTGAACAGAGAACATCCAAGTAAAGCAATCGGGGGGATGACGACCAAAGCGATGAGCATCACGAAAAATGGGTCCGTAGAGAACGACCTAAATCGTTGCCGAAGGAACTCGAACACCTCTGGAAAAAGTTTTGAAAAAGAGATTGATCCAGGTAGACACCGCGAGGCAAGCACTCCAGCGGCTTCCTGCTTTGACCCACTCTCGCCCGTTGAGAGTTTGCGTTCTTTCCTACCGTCATCAACTCGCCAAATCGTACAGTGAAAGATGAGGATCACAGCAGCCACCAGAAGGATCTCTATTGGTATGAGCGCCGTTACGACACCAATGGCTGTAGGAGGATATGCAAACGACAGTACTGCGCTTCTGGACGACAGCCAACGAAGCTGGTTCAAGGCGGGAAAGAGTAGCAGCGCGAGTGATGCGCCGATTACGGCAATACCGGTGAGTAGCCCACGTCTATTCAACTGATTCATTGCCTTGAATTGACAAAGAAACCACCCTGCATGGACCAGCAGGACACATCCAAAGAGATAGTGGGCATATACGGTCAACGCAGCGCTCAGCGAATAGAGCAGGCTAGATAAAATTCCGGGAGAACGGAACCATTTCACCAACAGTATCGAGGAGGCCGACGCACACAGGATTGCTAGGGCATAAGGACGAGCTTGGATGGCAGCGTCATCGATTTGAAAGCAAAACAGGAATCCGAAGACCGAAAGAAAGCCAGCAGTAGGCCTCCGGAGAAGCGTTGCTAATCGGGAAACCAGCAGCGATGAGACGAATATGAACAGTAGTGACGGAATCCTCAAGGCCCATGGCGACACTCCGAGCATCTGCACAGCGCCCCATAACAAGACGTAGTAAAGTGGGGATTGCCCTTGAATCTCAACTGCTCGATCAATCACTGTTCTAAGGTCGTCTTTTATGACCCAGTAGCTCCCCAATTCGTCTAAGCACAGGTCTGTCGGCAGAAGCGGGAGGAAGAAAAGTGAGGTGACCGCTGTTGCTGTCACAATCGTCCTCAGGGACCCATCTACGGTCGGAATAGTTTGATCAGAGTTCTCTGGCGAGGCATTCATTATACGACCTCTTCCCTTGTTCCCACCTCGATGTCAACGGGCGCGATCTGTAACTTTGATAAGCTCCGCGGGAAGACTGGTAATTCATCCTGCTGTGTCGCTCATTTCGATGATTCCCGGAAGTGCCCTACCTCTCTACTCACATTACGTTCGCTGCCACAGGATCGATGTATGAAGGAACATAAGACAGGCTGCATTAGCCAAAACAAAGGGGCGCGATGTGCGCCCCTCTCCAATCAGTGAAAGCTATCCGTGCTAACTAGCCACAGCCTCCTGATGGTAGACAAGCATCGGGGGTTGCTGTCCATTGACTCCCTCTGGGGTAATAATCACCTCTTTCACACTAGCGTTGCTCGGAATATCGTACATCACCTCGAGCATGCAAGACTCGATAATCGAGCGCAAACCGCGTGCACCTGTTTTCTTCTCGAGGGCTTTGGTCGCGATCGCATCAAGAGCCTCCACGGTGAAGGTGAGATCCACCCCCTCCATCGAGAGAAGCGCTTGGTACTGTTTCACAAGCGCATTCTTGGGCTTGGTCAAGATATCAACCAGAGCACCTTTGTCGAGCGGCTCCAGACAGGAAACCACAGGAAGTCGTCCGATAAACTCCGGAATCATGCCGAATTTGAGCAGATCCTCACTTTCCAGCATCGTGAGCGAATTGTCCTTTTTCTCCTGAATTTGAACGATGTTGTTACCGAAGCCGAGACTCTTTTTGCCGGTTCTCTGATTGATAATCCGCTCTACGCCGTCGAAGGCACCACCGACTATAAAGAGGATGTTACTGGTATCAACCTGAATGAAGTCTTGCTGCGGATGTTTTCGCCCACCCTTCGGAGGAACGTTAGCCTTCGTACCTTCGATGATCTTGAGCAGAGCTTGCTGCACTCCTTCGCCGGACACGTCGCGTGTTACGGAGGGAGTATCGCTCTTACGGGCGATTTTATCTATCTCGTCAATATACACGATACCGCGCTGGGTCTTTTCGATGTCGTAGTCTGCCGCTTGTAGCAGATTGACAATGATGTTTTCGACGTCTTCTCCCACGTATCCGGCCTCTGTCAGGCTCGTCGCATCAGCAATTGTGAAAGGCACATCGAGAATGCGCGCCAAACTTTGAGCCAGCAGGGTCTTACCTGAACCGGTCGGCCCAATCAGAAGGATGTTAGATTTCTGCAACTCAACAGCACTCTTGGTCTGTTGGTTATTCTGAATGCGCTTGTAGTGATTGTGAACTGCCACCGAGAGTACCTTCTTAGCGTGGTCCTGCCCGATGATGTAATCGTCGAGCGCCGCCTTGATGTCCTTCGGCGTCGGTACCGCTAACCTGTTGTGCTGATGGCTGGCCTCGTCGAGCTCTTCATGAAGAATATCGTTGCAAAGGTCAACGCATTCGTCACAAATGTAGACAGACGGCCCTGCGACCAGTTTTCTCACCTCGTCTTGGGTCTTTCCGCAGAACGAGCAGATGAGGTTACCGTTGCTCTTTCCTGAATCCTTGGCCATGGCCGCATCCCCCAAAAAACCTTAAGGATAATCCTCTTATTCTCTATCAGATGCTCAAAACCTAAAGAGAGATTGCATCTTCTCCACTGTGACCGCACGAGCGCCGGAAATCCTCTGGTTAGCATCTGGGACCGAGCGGTCTGTTCGGCATGAACCTCTTCACAGGTAGTATCGAGTCATTTTGGGGGAAACTTGACCTGAAACTACGTCAAAGGGAGTCGGCACCCTTTGAAAAAAACTTTACTTTTATCGCCAAATGAAAAAGAGTGAGCAAGACTAGCTACCTAGCCAATTCGCCGGTGAGCTTGCTTGGGCTCGATGTACGCGCAATAAGGACCGCATCAGAGAAGGCCTACCGCGAATCATACAACCTGATAGAGTACCGTAGCTTGATCAAAAGAACACACTATGAAAAAAATTAAAGTTAACGACCGCGTTCGCAGAGTTCCCTATACCGTCACCGTCTCCACCGGCGGGAATGATTTGGAGCCTCGTCTCGATGGAGAGGGGCTGACAACCGCGATATCAACGCGTGGGTGTGCCGGCACTGTCAAAGCGCTGCGCGAGGAAACGACCAACTCAAGCGCCGAAACCAGGGAACGCTCCATCATGATTCAGGTCTTGTGGGACAACGGCACCCTATCCTTCCACGGTCCTGCCGGATTGGAGCTGGATTCGTAGAGAGGTTCGGCGAAAGCTGTCCGTCGCGAGAAAGTAAAGATTAGTTTGATAGATACTTCGTTGTAAGGCGAAAATCGTCAGGTCTTTGAAGCGAATTTGGACTCACGACCTTCAATCAACCTTCGAATATTCTCCTCGTGCCGCGCTACGACCACCATAGCGATGGTGGCGAACGCCACGGTTGTGGGCTCCTCCACATTGAGGAGAAAGCCGCTAATCGGCACCACCAAGGCAGCGCTGATAGATGCCAAAGAAACTATCTTCCACATCGCAAAAACGACCGCGAATGAAACCACCGCAACTGCGGCGCACAAGGGATAAAGCGCAAGGACGACACCCAACGCTGTTGCCACTCCCTTACCTCCTTTCAGAAACGGAGGTACCGAGAAGCAGTGTCCGAGCACGAGCGCGATACCTGCAACTGCCGGAAACCAGCTCGCTTCCGCTATCCACGATGCGACCACTATACCGACCACCCCTTTAAGAACATCTCCAAGTAAGGTGAGAATTCCGGCCTTCTTTCCTATCACTCGAGCCACATTCGTAGCCCCGACGTTACCGCTACCTTGAAGGGTGATGTCTACGCTGTACGATTTAGCGATGATGATCCCCGTAGGAAAAGCACCGAGAAGATAGAAGGGTAAGAGTCCAAGAAAGATCAGACCAACGCTCATATTCGCAAACTCTGGATAGCCTCTTTCCGATCGCGCGCCCCGAAAACGTAGGAACCGGCCACTAACACACTCGCCCCGGCCGCTCGACACTGAGATGCAGTTTCTCGGGTAATACCACCATCAACCTCAATCATCGTTGCAACACCTCGCTCGTCGATCCGTCGCTTGAGAGTGCGGATTTTTTGCAAACTACCCGGGATGAAGGGTTGTCCACCCCAGCCTGGATTGACTGTCATGACGAGCACAAGGTCGCATACCTCGAGCACATCGAACACCATCTCCACCGGTGTTCCGGGGTTGATGGCTACGCCGTTACTCATGCCTAGCCGTTTAATCTCGGTCAAGGAGCGAAACAGGTGGGGACATGTCTCCTGATGAATAATGAGGCGATTAGCTCCCGCTTCCAAGAAACTTTTGAAATGACGCTCCGGCTCCTTAATCATCAGGTGTACGTCTAAAAACGTCGACACTCGCTTCTTTAGTGCCTCAACGACGTTAGCGCCAAATGTAATCGGTGGAACAAAGGCACCGTCCATTACGTCGATATGGAGCCAATCAGCTCCTGCTAGAACTACCGAATCTACCTCTTCTCCGAGCCGCGAGATGTCGGCAGCTAATATCGATGGTGCGACTATTGTCTGTTGAGAATGCAAAGAGTTCATGAGCCTTTTATATCCGAAAACGCTGATATGGCTCTATCCTATAGGCTAGCAATGAGGCAAGAGCGATGATTGAATCATGGGACTTGGCAGGCCTGCGCTGAACCGACCTTAACTTTCAATGTCACGTCACCCCGCAACTCCTTATCAGACGGTAGAAGTCGGTCATGCGCCCAACTTGGCCCGATCTCTGCTTTGTACTTCGGTAAAGCCCCCTCAAGGAATGCGGGGGCTGTATAACACCGAGAGAGTGGTGAAAGAATGGAAGCGATAAAGAAAACCGATACGAGTCCATCAAATCAGCCAGTTGTGCCTTCTTCCGGGGATTCCCCTAAAACTCCCGAAGCCGGCAAAGAGACCGAATTCGACAAGACCCTGAGGGCTCTCATGCGCCCTGACCAGGCAAATAAGGTCAGCGAAGAGGATCTTTTTTCCGCCCTCGTACAAGAGCGAGTGAAGAAACTCAAAGGGGAAGAATCCCTAAAAGAGTTTCAGGGTATGCTCCAGACTAGCCAAGAGACATTGAAGAAGGCGGACGGATTCATTCCCATGGAAGACGCCACCAAGGCTGCCCTCCTAAAATTCCGTGAGGCCGGAAAACTAAGCGAGGAAGAGACTGATTCAATCTATTCGCAGGCGTTCGCCGGAGCTCAGCTCGATGACAACACCAACGCTCTGTTTGATTCAAAGGGAGGGAAGGACGATCCGACCATGGCCGTAGCAAGCCTGGAACAAGCGCTTCTCTCGAGCCGCGTCTCCATCGAGGAGTACGATAGTGGTAAGAAGACCGCCCCCAAGCGAAGTATCGAAGAGGCGAGCAATGGAAAATCTGCGTCCGCTGGCGGCGTGTCCACAACAGCCGGTGATGCCGGGTTTCTCTTCAAGCCGGTATCGGATAGCGATGGGAAGCTCGCCATCCTTCTACCGCCACGATTGACCGGACTCGTCCAGGGTCTGCGGCTTTTGAGCCCGTCGGGTGATGCGCTGGAGACCGGTCGTTACAGCGGCAACGGGAATGGAGGCCGTGAGCACTTCCGCTTTACTAAACCGGGTGCCCAATATCCGGACGGGCTGGCAGTCGAGGTCACCCTCAAGGGGGGAGAGATAGTGAGATACATCATCGAAGAGACCTCTGAACGCAATGAAGGAGGAGGTAATTCATCAGGGAGTCGATCTACCACGCCGACCACAGATGGCGACTCTGGTCGTTCCGGATCCACGAGCAGTGCATCTCGGCCTGGAGGAAAGGACCGACAACCTCAGGATGTCTCGCTGTAGTAAGCCCAAAACATCGTTAAACTAAATCAGATCAAGGCAACCTCTCGACCTTCCGACTATCCAAAAGGATATCTTCTGAGAGGTTCGGTATGCTCGTAATAGTTGGTTGTATAGGCGTACTCGCTAGCGTTCTAATCGGCTTCATAGGCCCGGGCGGTCCTGTCCTGGTTCTTCTGCAGCCCTATGAATTTCTGGTTATCGCAGGTGGTATCGGCTTTACGGTTCTTATCGCCTCGCCCTCTTCAGTATTGAAAGGTCTCCTACCGGGAGTGATCGGAGCAATTAAAGGCACCGGTATCGATAAAGCAACGTATCGAGATCTGCTGGGCTTGATGGCGAGTATCTTCGACACGATGAGGCGGGAAGGAGTGCTTGGAATCGAAGGCGACATATCTAATCCTCATGAGAGCGCCCGGTTCAACAAATACCCAAAGGCTTCCCACGATCATCACCTTATGGAGACTTTCACGGGAGCGCTTAGATTGTTCGTAGACGGCGTAGTCAACGCCTTCGATCTGGAACGACTCCTCGACACCGAGATCGAAACCCACCACGAGGAAGCGCTCCTTCCGCCAACAGCAGTAAAGGTGATGGCTGATTCGTTCCCGGCGATGGGTATCGTGGCTGCGGTACTCGGAATCATCATCACCATGCAATACCTCGACGGGCCGCCGTCCGAGATCGGCCATCACGTTGCCGCCGCTCTTGTAGGAACGATGTTGGGAATTCTTCTCTCGTACGGTTTCGTTGGACCGCTCGCCACCAAGATGGAACATAACGTCCGTGAGCAGACATCTATCCTGAAATGTATTCAAGCGGGCCTCGTTTCGTTCGCTGGAGGCGCTCCTCCACAGGTTGCGCTGGAGTTTGCGAGGAAAACGATCCCAAGTTCGTGTCGCCCAACGTCCGAGGAGCTCGAGCAGATTATCAAGGAAGCTAAAAAAGGTTAGCTACTAGCGAGTAGCCCCCGTTCGCCATGGCAGATGACAAACCGATTATCGTAGTCAAAAAGAAAGGAGGGCATGGGGGCCACCACGGCGGAGCCTGGAAGATCGCATACGCTGACTTTGTGACGGCTATGATGTGCTTCTTCATGGTAATGTGGCTCGTCAACAGCGCCTCGCAGACAGTCAAAGAGAGCATATCCTCGTACTTCCGCAAGCCTGGTATCTTCAACGAAGGCTCCGGAACTCCGCTGTTATTGGGAGGCGCGGGTATCTTGAGCGACGCCTTCGTCCCACCCCGCCCTGAAGACAAGAAGAAGGTGAAGAATCCAACGGAGGATCCTTCACGCAAAATGTACGGCGAATCTGACAAAGACCTCGACAAGCACTACATTCAGGAAGGGAGAGAAGAACCGCAAAAACACAAAGGCCCCGATACGATATCCGGCCTCAACTCTGACAAGAAGGAGATTCGCGACAGCAAGCGCGAAATAAAGATCCAAGCGATGGCCGATGCCGCACAAAAACAGCTGCAGCAGATGCTCAACAGCTCTCCGAGTACCGCACGGCTTCTCGGACAACTCGACATGAAGGTCGAGGCGGACGGGCTGAAGATCGAGATTATGGATACCGACAAGGTTTCTATGTTCGATAGCGGCAGCGCTCGCATTCGCAAAGAGGCCGAAGATGCTTTCTCCAAAGTCACCGACATTATCAAGCAATATCCGAATACGCTCGAAATGTGGGGGCACACGGACGCCAAGCCTTTCCCGAGTAGAACCGGAGGATATACCAACTGGGAACTGTCCGCCGATAGAGCAAACGCTGCTCGTCGTTTGATCGAAACACAAGGCTATCCCGGAACTCAAGTAGCAGGCGTAATCGGCAAAGCTGCGACCGAACCGAAGATAGCCTCTGACCCTACCGCTCCGTCGAATCGCCGCATCACCCTCAAAGTTCGATTCGATGTCACTAAAGTGAAAACAGAACAACAGCAGAAAGACCCATCTATTAAGGCGCTCGAAAACCACCTTCTCGGATTACAGCCTCCGAGAACCCCGCTGCCTGGAGAACCTACACCAACGCCCATGCCTACACCTACCCCGACACCAACGGCCACACCCACGCCGGAGCCGACGAGTCAGTCGAGTCGCATAACAGCGAGGCAGCCTTCAGACCGCATCCGTTTGCCCGATGGAACTCCCATTACCACCAACCCGGATTACATGCCGGAAGACAAGATCTTCAACGACAATCCGGTCATTCGGTCCAGCGAACTGTATTCCGGGAGGTAGACGAACGCGTGGATATTGCGCAGAGATACAGAGCCAATCTTCGCCTCTTGGTGGCAGACGATCACTCGCTGACGCGCTCAATGATCAAGGCAATTCTGCGTGGTGTCGGTTTCGATAATATCACATTGGCCGAAAACGGCATTGAGGCTCTTGAAGAGATAGTTACCGGAAACATAGACATCGTCATTTGCGATTGGAATATGCCCAAAGCAACGGGCCTCGAGGTATTGCGACAGGTACGATCGGATGCTCGCTTCAAGGAGCTGCCATTCTTGATGCTGACCGGTGAGGCGTACCGAGAAAATATCCTCGCCGCAGCGCAGGCCGGTGTGAGTACGTATGTGGTGAAGCCTTTTACTGCCGATGTTCTACTAAGCAAGCTGGAGGAGGTACTGAAGCCTTTCGAACGGCCTAGATTGAAACCTCGCGGGCGATAGCGCCTCTAGCGACGCGGAGACTAACCACTCCTTTTCGAAAACAGATAGTACAGCTCGCCGCCTCCATGCACATGGTTAGCACGCTCTCGCGCCTGGTCTCCTGTACCCATGAATACATCGACTCGACCTGGACCTCGAATTGCACTACCTGAATCCAGATTGAGAACAAAGCGACTCGAACGCACCACTTGAATCTTACCATTCTTATCCATCCGAGGCAGAGAGGTTCGGATAATACTCACCGCCCCAGGGGGCAAACGTCCCTGATCAATCGCTATGGACCGCTCCTCTACCACTGGCAATCCAAGACTTCCGATCGGAGATGTACTTTCTTGCTCCTTGAAAAAGATAAAACGATTGTTCTCAGACAGGAGGCGATCCAGCTCATCCGGGCGCTTTTGAAAAAATTGAGGCAGTTTGGCCCAAGCCACCTTTTGTTTTCGGAGATACTCTATTGGAATACCCTTAAAGGCGTAGTCGGTCGCCCCTGCGAACCCGATCGCCCGTTTGGAACCATCGGAAAACTCCAGCACTGCGCTACCCTGTACATGAATCATGAAGGCCTCAAAGCGAGTGCGTAACCATGCCAACTCGGAGCCGTGCAGGAGTGTGCCCTGCTTGCCAAGACCATCGAAGCCTTCCAACTGCACCCGCGTGGGTTGAGGTTTGGACCACTTTTCAAAATCCGACGGACGTCGAAACAACGGATATCTAAAAGTTTTAGTCTGTACCCGACTCGCCTTGTACGTCGGTCTAAAATAACCTGTGAAGAATACGCTACCTCTACCGTCTGAACCCACGGAGCGATACAGATCAAAGGATGTTCGAATGCTTTGTACAAGCTGCTGTTGAGTAGTACTAGTACGCAACAGGTCTGCGAACCGCGCCAAACTGTGATCTAGAATCTCTGCACTGATCCCACCATTCCCGAACGCTTGAAGCTTTACTCGGGCCGCCTCAGTCTTGAGATAGTCTCTTGTCTGTCGGATCGAACCGAGCAGCTCCTCTCGGTGGGCCAATAGGTTGGGATCGACTACAAGATAATCACCTACCTCATCGAAAGGAATTTGCTGGAGTGCCGTCTCACTATCCAGCGCCCACCCGGAAGGCATCACAAAAAACACCAGCGTCACAACGCTCGCGAGCCAACCTACCACCCAATAACGGGACAACTTCTCGATGCACATGCGACACCACATACCTCACAACATAATAAGAGGACAACCTTGCTGATACAAGGTAGAGATGCCCTTCCTGAGCCCAAGGTTCTTCTCCTCCCTGGAAGATTTCACCCACATATGCGACTATTTCAACTATGCTCTACACACGATCAATCGCTGCTGTCTTCATGGCCCTTGCCGTTGCTTGCGGGGCCTTTGGTGCCCACGCATTACGAGGGAGCTTACCACCTGAGCGGCTTGCCAAGGATCTTGCGATCTGGGAAACAGCGGTGCATTACAACTTGATACACGCGTTCGCCGCTCTCTTCTTCGCCTCACTCGCAGGCACACTTCTTCCTGCCAAGGTTGGAAAGTGCTTGGCTGTTATCATGCTTGTGTCGGTCACTATATTCTCGGGTTCCCTTTACCTCTTGGTACTGAGCGATCAGCGATGGCTTGGGAGTATAACGCCGATCGGTGGAGCCGGATTTATTTTTGGATGGTGCTACGCAGCACTTAAACTCTCATCACCACCGTCTTCCGAATAGGCAGCTAAGTCCTCACATATCTCCATCTGCCTTACTCACGATAGGAGCATCGATTGACTACTTTGTCAGGTCTCCATCACTCCAGATAGCACGGCCAAAGATGTAGGTACACACGGGTAATCCGAGCACGAGCCCCCACACACCAAAGAGCTTGCCTCCCAGGGTCAAGATGATGAGCACCAGTACCGGATTAACCCTGAGCGCATGACCGTATATCTTGGGGTTTAGGATGTAGGCTTCAATCAGGTGAATAATCCAGATAAGAAGCGCCGCGCCGAACATTAAGCCGATTCCTCCCTGCTGGAAAGCGAGGAGGCAGATCGGGAACGAGCTTATAAAAACACCGGCTACCGGAATGAAGCTACAAAAGAAAACAACAACCGAGAGAAACGCAGCACTCCCACCGATCCCGAGAATACTAATACCAAGCGCCGTCAAGATCGTGTTCAAAGTCGCTATATAAAACTGAGCAGAGAGTGCACGCCCAAGAACCCTCGCGAACTCAGCTATGCTGTGTCCTACCTCTTCGTAGATGAACGCGACACGCGACTCTCTGAGCCTTCGCAGTCCTTGAGTGAGGTCAGGCAGATCGAGCACAATGAGAAAGGAGAAAAGAAGCGACAGTAGGAAGCTCGAGCCCAGAGCCAGCCCATGCTCAGTCACCCTGCGGAGGCGCTCTATCAATTCCTTTGTACTAATTGTTTCATCATCGCTGGATGCAATGCCCATGAGGCTTTCGATTATCTGCGCTGATTGGCTCCGTTTTACATCCCACGGCAGCCCTCCGCCCTGATCGCTTTTGGGCACCGCCGGGATTACCTCGCTCAAAAGTGGGGATGATTCACGAAGCTCGTAAATTGTGGCGTCGAGTTGCCGCAGAGCTTGAGGGAGAGACTGAACGAGTGCGGCAGACTGATCGCGTACATGCGGAGCAAGAAAGCTGATGACTCCGACCACAACCCCCAGGAACATCACCCCTACGAATACTACACGCAAGGCTCTCCATTGAATGCGTGTGGCCAGCTTCTCTACTGCATGCGACTGAATATAGGCGAATACAAAGGTGAGAAAGATGAGCAGTGAGAACGAACGCAACGTCCAGAGCACTCCGAAGAGTCCTGCCCACACGAGAACCTTCACAGAGAATGTCTTTATTCGGTCGAGTGCTTGATTTTGTACGTTGTTCATTTGACTGGTCATGGAGTAGCTGCAAGCCGGAGATAGACGATGATAGTACCCTATACTCTTCGGTGTTTCGGGAAAAGAGTCGACAAGGGGCATAAAAACAGCCCTCCTACAGTCGATGCTCAAATCGCCGAAGTGGGCACCGCCTACTTCGCCTATCCTCGCATACATGCTTCAACCTCACCTAACGAGACGACATTCTCAAGATACCTGAAGCCATGTGCCACCTTGATTCATCAAAAAAGCGGGGATTATCAGAATGAGATGCTACGTATTGAAAAAGGCGGCCTTACACGCCGCTATCCTGACGGTGCTTGTCATGGCAGTAGCCTGTGGCGGAGGAGGAGGGGGAGGTCCTCGCTCCTCTAACGAGCCGGGAGATCTCTCGTTATGGCTCGAAAAAGGCTCTGTCGATTCAGGAGACCTATGCCGAGCTCGAGTTGATATCTACAATCCGAATCCGGCAGGTGTCATTCTTAAGTTTCGCCTTCCAACTAGCATTCGCTACTCGACAAATAGCGCCGTACTTTTTCCGGATGAAGAAGATCAGCGCCGCATCATCCCATCATTCGAAGCAACGAAGGACGGCTTCCGCTATATCGTCTTTTTTCTATCTGACGCTGAGATAAGATACGGGGACTATTCCACGCTCGAGCTCAACCTTAAAGCTGACCGTGCCGATCCCAACGCGTTGGTAGCAGTTGACCTCGACAATAACGATCCCAACATTCCAGACAGCAGAGAATTCAATGCTAAGCAGCCGCAATTCGCTTCCGTCGAAGAGCTTGGTCTCGAAATTCTCGGGGAACCGGGTCCTACTAGGACACCGGGCCCTGCTAGGACACCGGGTGCTACTAGCACACCGGGTGCTACTAGAACACCGAGTGCTACTGGGACACCGTCCACTACTCCGACAAATCAAGCTGGCCAAGCTTGAGTACCTCTTTAAGTTTATCACTATTTTAGGTCAACATATTCTCCGGCCGAGGGGCTAGCTCGCTTATTTCGCCCTGGAACAGGTGGCAGTAATCCTGCTCAAATAGGTTGAGCTATCGGCGTATTCCGGTAAACTCACGCCCATTAACACATCTCATTTTGGAGCCGTGAGTACACGGAGCGTGCGAATGACCGAGACCTGCCCACAAGATCCAGCTATCACAGAAGGCCACCGGCGAGTTGAATGTCGGCCTTTTCTCAAATGGGCCGGAGGAAAAACGCAGCTCCTTCAGCACCTTGTGCGCCGTACTCCCGGATCATACAATCGATACCTTGAGCCTTTCCTGGGAGGAGGAGCACTCTTCTTTGCTCTACAACCCCGATCAGCGTACCTCGCGGATTGCAACGCAGAGCTAATGAACTGTTTTGAGGTAGTACGATCCAACGTCGAAGAGCTTATCAAAGAATTAAAAGGATATCGCTACGACAAGGAGCAGTATTATGCGGTGCGTACTCTCGATCGCAACGAAGACTTCACGGCTCTTGCACCTATCAAGCGTGCAGCGCGGTTCATTTATCTGAACAAGACATGCTTTAATGGTCTCTATCGGGTAAATTCGAAGGGACACTTCAATGTGCCGTTCGGCTCGTACAACGACCCTACGATCCTCGATGCAGACAATCTCAGACGCTGCAGCTCGGCTCTCGGCAAAACGATCCTCAAGAACGGACAATTCGAAGAGATCGCCGAGATCGCTCAGTCTGGGGATTTCGTGTACCTCGATCCTCCCTACGCCCCTGTGAGCGAAACCTCAGACTTTACGCAGTATGCGAAAGACGGCTTCGATGAATCATCTCAGGAGATGCTGCTCCTTGTGTGCCTTCAACTACACCAAAAAGGAGTTCGATGGATGGTGTCGAACTCGAATGCACCGCTCATTCAGGAGCTCTACAGAGGATTCAACATAGAGCTCGTGGCAGCGAGCCGTTCTATCAATTCTCGAGCAGAGAAGCGCGGGCCTGTTATGGAGCTGATTATCCGAAACTTTGACTAGAACCCATCTCAAAAGTCTCTTCGTCGCGAGGGCGGCGAGATAGGGAGCGAGACAAGGAAGACGAACAAACAAACCGGAGATGTATCCTCTGGGATACATTGAGGATTTTTTTGTGAAGGCTGACGCCGTCG
>JBILFA010000108.1:0-12256 GCA_044351795.1 Bdellovibrionota bacterium
TCGATAGCTTCTGTAGTATCGACGAACTTCGGTATCGGAGGCGGAGCCTGAAAGTCCGGGATCCCTTCAGCCTTCATGATCTCCTTGATTGAGTACGCGTCTTGAATGAAGGTGACCTGTCCGCACGGGGCTACGGCGGACAGGTCTGAGCCTTGCACTTGGGACACTCGAGCGGGTTGATCTCATATATGCGCTTTATGCAGGCGGCCCAACTACTCTGACGGAACTCGACTCGACTGACTTCGGCGAGCTCGGCTCGACTGAGCTCGCCGAAGTCAGTCGAGTCGAGCTCGCTGAAATCACGACGGCAGTTGCTCTCTTGTTGCTCGGCAGCAGGAGCGAATTTAGCGCGTTCACCCCGTCGCCTACAGGAGTACCTTGCATAGTATCTGGTTATAGACTCATACGTCTTCGGAATATGGCACGAGAGTTGAGCAAGGAACTCGAGAGCGTCAAACTTCCGCCTACGCCAAGGCTACGGCGAGACAGGCGTGAGCCGCGCCGTTTGAAATCGAGCCACCGCGTCGGCTTTGAGGTTAGGTAATCAACGAGCTTTTGTAGTGCCTCCGCGGGAAATGGAAATTAGCTGTTAGCCACTAACTTGGCACCCGAACGGTACCAAGTTAGCTATCACTATCTAATTTCCATTTACATCAGAGGCAAAACAGTATCGCCTACCGTCTCGCGGACGAAAGACTCCCCAAATGACGCGAAAGGGCGGCCTGAGGCACGTGCCCGCCTCATCGCCTCAAGCACGTTGATTTGATTGGCTGTCGAGTAGTGGGACAGGTATCTATCCATGGTCTCGTCCAGAAACTGTGCCTCCTCCTGGCTAATGCGGCCGTCGGAGGAAAGAATGATATACAACATGCTGAGGAAGTCCTGGCTTCGAAGATGTTCCCGACGAAGGAAAGGGAGACCTCTCAGGCGCATCGGTATCCACCTGCCCCACGATAGCGATACGAAATACTTGCGAATCGCAACAAAAGCACGAGCGATAGTGCATTCGTCCTCGTTGCGGATAATGTCGACTATGAGCGCTAGGCTCATACTCAACAATAGTATCGGAACCGGATTAGAGTTGCTCATTGCGCGTTCATCATTGAGAGTATCCAGCTCTGCTAAAGATAAAAAAATCCTACCTTATTCTGGCATCAATATAGCCATCAACATCATCACACGAGAGAAGCTTAATGCCCTCCTCCTCGTTGATAGAGACACAGATAGCTTTATCAAAGCGTGCTAAAAAGGCCTTGAGTCCACCCACTGGTTTTCGCACATTCGATTTTATCTCAAATGCAAACAAATGCTCCCCTCGCTGCAAAACAAAATCGACTTCGGCATGACCCTCCCGCCAGTAGAACAGCTTGCCGCGTGATTGAAGAAGTTGAGAGCCGATGCAGGCTTCAAACACTCGCCCTCGCCATTCTGGGTCGCGTTCGACACGAGTGGGATCGACTACGGCATTAATTAAAGCTGGGCAGAGCGGAATAATTTTGGGGGAGGAGGTTTTGGTTGTGAGAGGGCGAGCTGAGTATTTCTCGAGGGTTTGCAGGAGAAAACACTGTGATAGCACCTGGATATAGTGTTTTATTGTAGTTGCGTTGCCCGAATCCTGTAACTGTCCAATCAGTTTTTGAAATGATACTTCTTGTGCTGGATAGTTCAGTGCTAGCTCAAAGAGCTGACGAAAAAGAGCGGGCTTCCGAATATCCTTCAAGGCAGGTATGTCGCGATTGATGACAGGGTCAAGGATGCTTTGTGCCATGTAGCTTTGCCAACGGAGCGGGTCGTTAGCAAACAGAGCAGCCCCCGGATAGCCCCCAAATTGCAGAAACTCATTGAGCGCCCAACCGAAAGCAGTGCTGCACTCACCCAATGACCAATGGGGAACCTGAATAACTTCATAGCGACCAGCTAGGCTGTCACTTATGCCACGACTGAGACCAAGGTTAGCTGAGCCCAAGAGAACGACCTTCACTCGCCCCTCATAGCGATCCTGATCGAAGAGGCTCTTTACAACCTCACTCCAACGTTCAATCTTTTGAACCTCATCGATTACAAGTAGGACATCGCCTGGTAAAGCGCGGGCAAGGTTCCACTGCTGAATAATCCACTCGGCTGTAGGTGGAAGAGGAGTGTCCGCGGTAGCAAAGTGTTTAGAGCCCCTCCACTTATTGAAGACCTGGCGAACCCCTGTAGTCTTCCCCACCTGCCGAGGGCCTATAACAATCTGAATGGTTTTCGCCCAGTTGAGCACCCTAGACTCTAGTATACTCGTAAATTGTCTCGTAATATCAAATTGTTGCATGTTCATTAGGGATATCTAACAACATTGTTAGATATAATCAAGTTAAGGATAGTAAGATCAAGTCACTTTTTGCAAGTAGTTGATCCGCGGTAGTTGCTCTAATCACGGCGACCAGAAACCTGCGGAAAGCGATTATGCGAGGGTCGACATTGTTAGTCTGCAGCTCCGCGTCAGGGTTTCAAGGGGTCAAGCAGAGTTTGGAAGGGTGAGCTAAGTTGTCAAAAACGGCACTTTACATACACCCCTGCCATCCCGTCACCGAGAAAGCGGGTCTAGAAGTCATCAGGCGATGGTTCGACGTTGCTCACCACGAGAGGCTCGAATGAGTCGTACGAAGGAAGTTCATCGACTGTGTGGTGAGCCTGTCGAACCATAGCCTCTAGGGTGTCGATGAACTTAGGGATAGGAGGAGGAGCTTGGAAGTCCGGGATGCACGTAATCAAAAGTTCGGCACCGAAAATCAAAATGTTCGGCATTTGGCAGAGGGTGTCAGCACCCAGTGATTTTCCTGAAGTATCTCCTTTGAAAAATTAATCAAGAACAAGCGGAGCGAAGCGACGGTTCTTTCAGCTCTGGAGTAAACGAAGATGTTCTCTTCCTCATGGACTCCCCGGTAAGTTCAACGCGGATGGAGTCGTGAACGATCCTATCGAGAATAGCATCAGCAAGCGTTGGGTCTTGAACCTGAGAATGCCAGTCCACCACGGTAGCTGAGAGATCATCAGACAGGACGCTTTACGATATCGGTCATCAAAGAGGTCCAAGAACTCCCGAGCATGGGATGGCGCAAGCGGCTCTCGAAGCCATTCGTCGATAACGAGTAGGTGTAGCTTAGCGAGCGGGATTTTAAGTTTGTGATAAGTTCCCTGTGAGCGTGCCATCAAGATATCCGCCAGCAGGTCATGCGCCCGGATGTACTTGACCGACATACTCTTCCTGCAGACGTTGGTTGCCACTCATTTGCCACCCCGCATGCCTTCTCGAGCTCTTGTATCCCGTTTGTTTCTCCCAGTCGCTTAATGCCTTGAATAGTGCGATAGCCGTACTCCTCGCGTGTACGTGAAGCGAGGATTCTCTCGACCTGCTTTTCGGTCTCTGGTCCTACCGACTGTGCCCACCGGCGGAAGTACCCACCGCTCTATATCCTGGACGGCTTTCTCAACCTTTGCTTTATCACGAGGCTTTCTGCTGCGTGCGGCGAGGACTGCCACACCGTAGTGCTCAGCGAGCTCTTGATAGGACCTGTTGATGACGGGGTCGTGTAGTAACCCCTGTTTTACCGCGCTAAAATCGCTCCTGCTGCCGAGGAACAAGAGAGCAACTGCCGTCATGATTTCAGCGAGCTCGGCTCGACTGAGACCTCGGCGTGAGCTCGGTCGAACGCTCGCCGAAGTCAGTCGAGTCGAGTTTCGTCAGAGTAGTTGGGCCGCCTGCATAAAGCGCATATATGAGATCAACCCGCTCGAGTGTCCCAAGTGTAAAGCACAGATGAGGATCATCCTCCTTCGCGCTTACGCGCTACGGCGAGACAGGTCGCCTTCATTCAGGATGAGCACTCGATCAAGGACATCATGAAGGCTCAAGGAATACCTGACTTCCAGGCTCCTCCTCCAATTGCAACACTCATCGACGCTTTAGAGGCTATGGTTCGACAGGCTCACCACACAGTCGATGAAATACCCTCCTATGACTCCTTTGAGCCACTTGTGGTGAGCAACATCGAACCAGCCCCTGATGACTTCTAGACCCGCTTTCTTGGTGACGGGATCGCAGGGGTGTATGTAAAGCGCTGTTTTTGACAACTTAGCTCACCCTTCCAAACTCTACTTGACCCCTTGAAACCCTGACGCGGAGCTGCAGACTAACAATGTCGACCCTCGCATAATCGCATTCTGCAGGTTTCTGCTGGCCGTGATTAGAGCAACTACCGCAGATCAACTATTTGCAAAAAGTGAATTGATTTTGCTGCTGCTATGAGACTTGTCAACGTCACGACAAAAAAATCCTATCCGATCCAAAGAATCGAAGTATTCACTAAAACCGTTGGCGTAGAGTTGCCTTCAAAAAACCTAAAGGGACCTTTCGCGTAACAACCTGCTATTCGTGGTCACTGTCTAAGCAGCGCTCACATGATGCTTTTTCGTAAAATACAAAAGGGGTGCGCCTCAAACTATTCTTCGTGCATACTTTCGCAGACACAGGAAAATCGAAGGGGTCACACCGAAAATCAAAGTTACGTTACTCTTGGTTCCTTCTCACCACTACAACTCACTACTCTACTTCTTACGCCGCTGCTCTATAGTCTAACGTATAATGCTCATGCTTCCTCAACGCAGCTCTGATGCGCCCGGCAAGCTTACGCGCGACCGCTACGATCGCCTTCCTCTTGCCGATTCGCTCTGAGAGCTTGATGTAATACTCCTTAATAACAGGGGCCTTTCTTACCGCTTTCCACGCGGCTTCAACCAACATATGCCGTAGTCGGGTGTTGCCTTGGCGAGAGATATGCCCGCGGCAGATGTGCCCTCCACTTGAGTACTCACTCGGGGTTAATCCAGTAAAGCTGAACAACGCTCGCTCGTCTCGGAACTGACTCATATCGCCAAGTTCCGCTGAAAGGATACGCGATATGAGGGGTCCGACTCCTGGGACACTCCGATACACCGCATCCAACGGGTCATGCTTAGCTTGCTCTACGAGCAGTCGATCGATCTCCTTGATTCGCTTCGCGAGCTCAACCCACTCGTCACGCAGCATCCCTATCGGACGCTGCAACTCTCCCTCAAGCCCGACTAAAATATCCTCAACATCTTGAAGCTTTACTCGCCGCTGAATGCTCTCAGGGAACCGCCCGAAATAATGTAACCGCATCCGTATCTGAACCATTACTCGGCGCTTCTTATTCATCAGCTGATCACGAGTACGGGTCAGTAGTCGTCGCTGTTCCTCCTCCTCGGTCGGCACCCTCACCCCGCGCAACCTGCCAGCCGCAAGCTGCTGCGCTATCTTCAACGAATCCCGCTTATCCGTCTTAACGGTATCACGCGATGACACCTCTATCGACGCAGCGTGAACCACTATGCAGTCAATCCCTGCCGCCACAAGCTTTCGGGGCAGCCAAAAACCGCTGTATCCTGCCTCGTACGCCGCGCGAACGCTTGCGCCACCAAACTCCTTGGATACCAGCGAGATTACCGCCTCAGCCGTTCCAGGCATTCGGCACCGCTTAACGACAACCCCGCCACAGATGCAACTCGCAACGAAAAACTCACGATGAACATCCAACCCCATATACACCTGCTTACCTTCGTAACTGCGTGCTCCCATATCCTTCTCCTCTGAAAGTAATTACTCATTGCAATCACTTCGATTACTTACGGGCGGAGAGGGATTCTTTTAGGGGTCTACATAGCAACTATCCTTTGAATTGGAAAAAGAAACCTGTCGCTTAGCGGACGGACACGAAACGGCTGTGCCCGATGGAGGGAGACGAGCGGTGGGGTTCCTTGTGAAGAGCAAGGGACTCTCCGGGCGTCGGGCGGCGAGACTGGTTGGGCAATCTCGGACGGTGATGTTTCCCCTAGCTCTCCTCATTTGACAGAGCGGTAGAGCGGCTCGCTAACCAACAAAATTGGCCATAATAGCGCTCCCGCGTGGTCAAGTTGGCTTTCTTCTCTAGGACAATTAGCTCTCTGGAGTCGGAGGGCTGAGACGATTTTTCCCAGCTATTAGAGAGATATAAAGCAATGGCTTTATGGTTGCTCGGACTCACTCGAAGTCCCATTTTGGTATACCCATGGGCGCTAAGGAAGTGCTCCGCGAATTGGAGCAGTAGATTTCCAATGCCTCGACCTCGAAAGGCTTTTGCGACATAAATGAGAAATATCCAGCCGTAGCTTGGATGTTGAGGGGAGGCCCCGACTTCAACCTGTCCTATAATACGATTACCCAACCATAGGTGAATGCATGAGCAGGGGATACTAGTCATTAGTTGTTGCAGCCAGGCGAGATATTGCACATCTCCCTGCCGATCGTGACCCCAAAAAGCAGCATCCGTACCGAAACTTTCGAGGAATGAGTCTGCTCTAAATTCGGTGCATGTGCTCGAATGGACCGATACGTCTATTTCTGCAAAAACGAGAGGGATACCATCCAGAAGCCAGGAGCTCATTTTGTGTGGACAAAAAATAGCCAAGTGAGCTTTGTTCTACAATGGTATCCCATACCGACTAAGATTTTAGTTTGCTCTGCGGCACACCATGACCTCCCACACAAACCTGAGCTCCTTGAGGCCACAGGGTGGCGTCGATGTCGCCAAAATTGCGCCGCAAGGCCGGGATAGTGACCCCCTCATACGCATCGCAAAGTTCCTGCCTCTGCTCAAGAGAGGTAGTAGGGAAGTGATGGATATACTCGCCTGCGATTGCGTGGCTGAAGGCGGTATAATCTCTCGTAAACATTATGTGGGTATGCCAAAAGCGGTCAACTTCGTTAGAGATCGGCATGCTTCCATATTGCGCTTCGCCCACAAGAATGCTCATGAATCGTTTATACTCATTTTCGATTCTAACAGCCATTTCGGGAGATAGCCCTTCTTCCAACTGCAGGTAGGAACGAACAGGGGTAAAGTCCCATTTGTCTACAGTCTTATATACAGCTTCGACATTACTAGGCGGGGAGGAAGGCTGATGCTCGGCTATCATGTTCATATCAGTACTCACAAAGTTTATTAAGGTTTTTAGACCCTCGGCGGAGTAAGGTCCTCCTACGAGGTACACAATTTCCACGGCCGAACTACAACCGTTGACGGGGTCGTATCGCGAATAACTAATCAAATCAACGAGAATCGTCAGCCTCTTGAAAGCGACTATGATGAGGGGGGGGGGGGGCCGGCGGGCCCATATAGGACGCTAAGCACATGAAAACGCAACTTTTGATGTGGACTTTTTAAGTGCAATTACATAAACAAACTCAGTCTTAGCATGCAGCTTTTGGGATTAGCCTCTATGGACAGGCAAGTGAACAAATCACCGACCGATTTACTAGATTTGACTAAAGCCTTTTGTCCGCATCTGCTTCACTTGCACCGACAGAAGGCGACTCCAGATAGAATAGTGGACTGTTACGGTTCGATAGATGGCGGACGCGCAGAGTTATACTCACACACTGCCTCATTCCTGGAAGTGTTCTGGCCAATGTTAATACGCTTCAGGCACGAGAATGGCGAGGGATTTATCGGAGGCGGTGGACAGCATCGAGGGTTGAAATTACGGATTATTGGCTCCGACGAAATGAGGGATCGATTGGGCTTAAAAGACTCATGGGAGGAGGCCGTTCAGGAAGTTCGTAATTCGACGACTCGTTTTTTTCTAGCAACACTGAACCATGCTCTGTTCAGTAATCCGTCGAGGGTGGGGGTTAGTGCAGCTACGGATGCAGAAATGATGGAGCTAGACAAGCATACTCTTGAGATATCCAGGCTGCTTAAAGATGGGAACTCAGCGCAATTTGAAAAAAACATAGCCGCCTACCTAGTCCCGGGCTTGCGAACTGCTGAACAGTATATCTGGGAATTAACCGAATTACTTCCAAGACTATATCAGTCTCATTTCAATACCCAGATTACGGCGGCTCAATTCGCTATTGCTGTGGAAAAATTACGCTTTTCAATGCAGCAGCTGTCGATGTTGCCCATGCGCGTATTCAGAGAGATCCAGTCTGCTATTTATGTCTCGGAACCGAATCATTCGACGAACCCAAAGGAAAGGAGCGTCTTCGACCCAAGGCGGTTTGCTTTTGCTCATAATGACTCGCTGCGGGTGACTATTGCTAACGAAGCCATCGCACTGGCGATCGAGGAGTCGAAGATGTATTCTCATCAATATGCTCTGCTAACCTGTCCTGCTCACCTTGCCCAAGCAGAGGGAGGGAATGTTATCTCCGGCTATCATCGGTGGATATGCTCCGTAGTAGTTGATTATTTAACGCCGATTGGGCTACGACTTGGCGTCTTGAGTAGTCAGGAACAGTAATCAGCATTTGGTTCTAGGATACCAAGGCTGACCGCTTCTGAGATCGCACGGGGTGGTGCGTTGCTCAGTGGCTTTCCTTTACCCACAACTTTCCACTTGCAAAGAAGCACCGAGCACAAGATCGCTAAGCCGTGAGAGTCCGCGCCATATGACGAGGTTACCCGGCGGAGGGTCTTTGGCACGAGCCAGGTAACCACCCAGCTTGGCGACTTGCAGTATGCAATCGTGGAGAGTCATAGGTTGCGTTGCATGCGTGAGCCGAGCAAGTATGGCGGTCTCACTGGATGTAAACGCTACCGATGGTTCAGCATCGGGAATTTCTCGTCTGAGCATGGTGATCCAAAATATTCGCCAACCGAGGATGCAGAATATCGCAAAGAGATTGGCAAGACGCTCAGCCGACCGAAGCCGAGAATCTTCTGCTTTGCAGCCAGATTTAAGGATCTTGTGAAACGTCTCAATTTTCCAACGCATTGCATACCAACGCAGCTTCTCTTTCGCGTCCGCCTTTGAATCTTCTAGTGATGACATAATTCCCGCCACTTTCAGCAAACCGTTATTTTACAGCAGTTGTTTTTCTTCGGACATCGCCGGTTCGTCAATTATTAAATGACTCCTGCTCCGACTCCTAGAAAACTGTTTGAAGCGGGGTTGTATTATGGTAATCCACGCCTTGTGTCGTAATCGGAAAGTTATTACATGGCATCTCACTCAAACCAAACGCAGTCAAACCAAACGGACTCAAACCATCCCAGTTCTGAGACCGTTGCCGACGAGAAAACCCGTCTGGACATGCCCTCCGTTGACCCGATTGAGAGGAAATTCGAAGTTCCGAGCAGCTACGATCATGCGCTCGTTGAAGAGAAATGGAAAAGAGCTTGGGCTGAGAACCAAGTCTATCGTTGGGATCCTTCTCGGCCGAAAGAGGAGAATTTTGTGGTTGATACTCCTCCCCCAACAGTCTCTGGTTCACTTCATATCGGACATACGTTCAGCTATACTCAGACGGATATCCTCGTGCGTCACATGCGGATGATGGGTAAAAACATTATGTATCCGATGGGCTGGGACGATAATGGTCTACCCACTGAGCGACGCGTCCAAAACAGGTTTGGAATTTCTTGTGACCCTTTGCTCCCCCTAGACCCAAATTGGCGTCCGACTGTTGTAGACGATAAAGACGCCAGAGAGCTCGTTAAGGTTTCTCGGGAGAATTTCATTCAGGCATGCTCTCTCCTAACGGTCGAGGATGAAAGAGCCTTTAAGGAGTTGTGGCAGCGCCTCGGTCTTTCAGTCGAGTGGAACCAAGAATACTCCACTGTAGGTAAACAGTGTCGCGAGATATCTCAACGCTCGTTTATCGATCTATACAAGAAAGGGTTCATGTATCAGGAGACCGCACCAACCATTTGGGATGTCTCCTTTCAAACGGCAGTGGCACAAGCAGAGCTTGAAGACCGCGACATGCGCGGCCACTTTCACGACATCCGATTTACGGTTGAAGGCGGCCAGCCCTTCGTCATCTCGACCACGAGACCGGAGCTTTTGGGAGCTTGTATCGCGGTCGTTGCACATCCCGACGACGTGCGATTCAAGGACCTGTTCGGCCAAACCGCAATCACGCCTCTTTTCGGAACGCAAGTACCCATCCTGCCCTCAGAGCACGCCGATCCGGCGAAGGGTTCCGGAATCATGATGGTCTGCACCTTTGGGGACCTTGCGGATGTTACATGGTGGAGGGGCTCAAAGCTGCCTGCCCGTCCAATGATCGGTAAAGATGGACGGATTATTGATTTGGCGTTCGGCCCAAACGCAACACCCTCAATAGCTCCGGACAGAGCAAATGAAGTAGCGGCCGCGCTCACAGGACTGACTGTATCCAAAGCGAGAGAGAAGATTGTAGAGATGCTTCGGGATCCGAACCTCGCGCTTGACGGCCTGGGGGCCACTTTAATGGGAGAGCCTAGACCCATCACACAGGCCGTTAAATTCTATGAGAAAGGAGACAAGCCTGTTGAGTTTGTAGCTAGCAGACAGTGGTACATCCGAATCACGGATTTCAAGGAAGAGTTCCTTGAGCAAGGGCGCAAAATTGAATGGTATCCCGAACACATGCGGACTCGGTATGAACACTGGGTGAACGGCTTAAATAACGATTGGTGTATCAGTCGACAACGATTCTTTGGAGTGCCCTTCCCAGTGTGGTATCCGATAGGAGCCGATGGCAACCCTAACTTTACATCACCAATACTCGCTACCGAGGAGATGCTTCCTGTAGACCCGCTTTCTCAATGCCCTCCGGGATATACCGAGAGCGATCGAAATCGCCCAGGAGGATTCTGCGGAGATCCGGATGTCATGGATACGTGGGCAACATCGTCCTTAACTCCCCAAATCGTCTCCCAGTGGGGAACCGATCCTTCGCGTCACGAACGGCTATTTCCAATGAATCTTCGACCTCAGTCTCATGAAATCATCCGCACATGGACCTTTTACACGATAGCCAAAGCATGGATGCATCATAGGGAGATACCGTGGAAACAGGTCGCTGTCAGCGGCTGGATCCTCGATCCAGAGCGCAAAAAAATGAGCAAGTCTAAGGGGAACGTCGTTACTCCATCATCCTTTCTCGAAAAGTATTCGGCTGACGCCGTGAGGTATTGGACAGCAAGAGCTAAGCTTGGAATCGATACTGCATTCGATGAAAAGGTTTTCGAAGCAGGTCGCAAGGTGTCAAATAAGCTCTTTAATGCGGGGCGTTTTGTCTTGTCTCAACTGCAGGCGGCGGGAATCAAAGGTCAGTTGCCACCGCCATCCGACATAACTCATCCTCTAGACATCGCCTGGAGCGCCCGTCTTCAACGAGCGGTCCAAGAGTCCAGTAAATGTTTTCAGGCTCTGGACTACGCAGGAGCGTTGGCCTCAATTGAAAGCGTTTTTTGGGACTTTTGCGATAACTATCTAGAACTCGTCAAGATCCGTTCGTATGAGAAAAGCGAGGAAGGCTCTCGTTCAGCGCTCTCCTCCCTTGGACGGAGCATGGATATTACGTTGCGATTGTTCGCCCCTTTCCTTCCTTATGTTACCGAGGAGATCTGGCAACATTTTCATCCGTCATCTCGATTCCACTCGATTCATGTAGCGAAGTGGCCGCAACAGAGCGAGCTGGGGGTGTCCTCGGAGCAAGAATCGTCTTACTCCCAAGCGACAGCTATTATTCGAGAGGTTCGAAAAGAGAAGGCTAAAATCGGCAAGGGAATAGGCACGCCAATCGGTGCTTTAACTATCACCGCGGCCCCTAAAGTAATCGCTCAGATCCTTCCCTTGGCTGGCGACATCGCGAGGGCAGCTCGGGTCGAACCGAATGGCCTCGCTCTCATCGAATCATCTGAGGACGCTGAAGGAGAGCACCTGTTTGTGTCGATTGAGCTTTAGCAGGGTGGTGAAAATCTACGATTAATAGGCACCTACTTAGTTTCTGAAGGCTCTCAGAGTCTTAAAAGCAGCATCTTTGGATTCTTATGCCCGTTTGTTGCCTTTCAATCGGGGAGTTTAGTTTAAAATGTTTGCGTTTATGGGGCGGCAGATACACGTGTAGCGCGATTACGCCGTTGAGAGTCGTGTGATACGCAGGATGTTCATGGTGGCGAATGTCATCTGTACGAGAAAGTTGGTTCGTGCACAGCCAACCAAACGACTCTTGCTGATCAACGACAATTAATAATCCCTCCCAGCGACAATCAGAAGTTCCGGTTTGCCGGGCCAGATTTGGTGAGAGACCCGCGTTAGAATCGCCATCCTTTTGTATTTGGAAGGAGGGGTGGCGAAAGTGGTTAAGGACCATCAGGTTAAAATTCTGCGCAGGAGCCTGTCCCATGGAGAGCCGCTGTATCGAGCGGCGGCCAAGAGCGGG
>JBILFA010000109.1:0-12239 GCA_044351795.1 Bdellovibrionota bacterium
AAACACGCTGAGGATTCGGCTCGAAAATAGCAATGTCATTGCGCTCGGTTGGAGCGTTCGCCGTATCACCCGCAAGCGCCTCACGACTGAGCGGGAACAGCTGCTCAGTTGTAGGAATGAGCGAGATAGCCGAGCGAAATCGTGTGTATATAATGTGAAGCTCGTCGAAGTCCTCTTTGAGGAAACCGATCTCGAGCTTCTGACACACATCGTTGATCGGCCAGGCGACGGGATCATCGGGAAGATTCTCGATAGACTCTTCGTACTTACGTTCGACGCGCCGGAAATACTCAGCCGGCTTTTTGCCCATGATTACCCACGAAACGTGAGCGTCCGGGTTTTTCGCCGCGAGGTCTTTGGCCACCGTCTCAATCATGCGGTTGACGTTGGTGTTGTAGGCGCCGGATAAGCCGCGCGCCCCACCAAGCACCAAAACGCGAATTCGCTTGACCGTCGTGCGCGCCTCGAGAAGCGGGTGCGAATAATCGCCCCCAGTTCCGAGCTGCGCGAGAACTCCCTTTAACGCGTCGGTGTACGCTCGAGACTTCACAACCGCTTCCTGCGTTTTACGCAGCTTGGCGGCAGACACGAGCTTCATCGCGTAGGTGATCTTCTTTGTGTTACTCACCGACTTGAGGCGCCGACGAATCTCTTTAAGACCTGCCATCGTCTAGAGTCCTTATGCTGCGTTTGCGTGTTGCTGAGCCGACTTCTCTTTACCGTGCGAAACCTTGCCGTTAGTAGCGCCAGCCAAGCTAGCGGTAGCTCCCGCTAAAAACTGATCAACGAACGGTGTGATGGTCTTCTTGAGCTTCTCGGTCATGTCCTTGTCGAGCTCGAGCTTCTTGCGGAGCTCGTCCATGACATCGGTGTGTGCCGTAAGCATGTGACGGTGGAGGGCCTCTTCGAACTCACGAAGCTGCGTCACTTCGAGCTTATCAACAAATCCGCCAGTAACCGCAAAGATCGAGAGCACTTGCAACTCAATCGGCATCGGCACGTACTGACCTTGCTTCAAGATCTCCACGAGGCGAGCGCCTCGCGCGAGCTGAGCACGAGTTGCAGCATCGAGGTCGGATCCGAACTGTGCGAAGGCCTGCTTCTCGCGGTACTGGGCGAGTTCGAGACGCAGCGTTCCTGCGATCTTCTTCATCGCTTTCACTTGAGCGGCTCCTCCTACACGCGAAACCGACAGACCTACGTTAACCGCCGGACGAATACCGGAGTTGAAGAGGTCTGCCTCGAGGAATATCTGCCCATCCGTAATAGAAATTACGTTGGTTGGAATGTACGCCGAAACGTCACCTTCGAGGGTTTCAATGACAGGGAGTGCAGTGAGCGAACCGCCACCAAGCTCATCGCTCAACTTAGCCGAACGCTCCAGCAAACGGGAGTGGAGATAGAACACGTCTCCAGGATACGCCTCACGTCCTGGTGGTCGGCGCAGGAGGAGAGAGACGCTTCGGTATGCCACAGCGTGCTTGGAGAGATCGTCGTATATTACGAGCGCATGCTTGCCTTTCTCCATGAAGTACTCGCCCATTGTGCATCCGGTATACGGAGCAAGGAAGGCGAGTGGAGCCGGCTCAGAGGCAGTCGCGGCAACTACGATGGTGTGATCCATCGCACCGTGTTCCTTGAGGCGCTCTACAACCTGAACAACAGATGAGCGCTTCTGTCCGATAGCGACGTAGATACAGATTACGCCATTACCCTTCTGGTTGATGATGGTGTCGATTGCGACGGTGGTCTTACCGGTCTTCTTGTCGCCGATGATAAGCTCACGCTGTCCTCGACCAACCGGGGTCATCGAGTCGATCGCCTTGATGCCGGTCTGCATCGGCTCATGAACGGACTTACGACGAACGATACCGGGAGCCTTGATCTCTACTCGACGACTCTCGGAGGTATTGATGTCACCGAGTCCGTCGATGGGATTTCCGAGCGCGTCCACTACGCGACCGATCAGCGCTTCACCGACAGGTACGGCGGCGATCTCGCCGGTTCGACGTACCGAATCGCCTTCGCGGATCTGGCTGGTGTCCCCCATTACTACGATACCGACGTTGTCTTCTTCGAGATTGAAGGCCAAGCCGCGCAGACCGCCGGAGAACTCTACGATCTCTTGGAGGGCTACCTTTCCGAGACCGTAGACACGCGCGATACCGTCACCCACGCTGAGTACGGTACCAACCTCGCTGAGGTCTTGCTCGTTGGAGAGGTTGCCGATCTTGTCTTTGATGATTCTGCTAATTTCATCAGCACGTATATCCATATCTTCCTTACCTCGTGTCTTAAACTTTCCTCTAAGCCTTTGTTAACGCCCCAACTGTAACGCCATGCGCTGCAGAGATCCCGCTACTGAGCGATCGAGATATCTGTCTCCGAGTCGAATCGTAAGCCCCCCAAGCAGCGACGGATCGCTCTTCACCTGCAACGTAACATCGCCACCGAGAGCGTGCGAAAGCTGCGCTTTGAGCGCCTCTACAGAGGAGGCTTGAGACTCAGAAGCTACAACAACGTCAAGTGAAAGCGCCTTGCGATACTCCGCAACGAAGAGTGCAAAGAGGTCCGAGAGGGGGATAAAGATGGAAGCTTTTCTTAACGACACCAATGTGTGAACGACCCGTTGTACAGGCTCTGTTGCGTAGCCGCCGAGAGACGCTACGACGGTATCGACAATCGAGAGACGCACACCGTTGGCGATACGAGGGTTGAGCATGCTGTCACGCAGTTCAGCCGATGAGCTCCACGCTGCAGAGAGCGCTTTCAGCTGGCCTTCGACTTTGTCGAAGTCGGCCGGATTGCAGACATCAAAGAGGGCTCTGGCGTATCGCTTGGCAACCCTCTCCGTTTTTCCTGAACTCATGCCCCTCTCCTTCCTAAATTACTGAACGAGCCTTTTTGCACGATCGACTGCAGCGGCAACGTAGGCGTCTTGGCGGCTAGAAAACTGCCCGCTAGAAAACTTTGATTTTGCAAGCTCAACTGCACGTGCAACGAGTGCACTACGAAAGGAAGCCTCTGCGGAACGGGTTTCTCCCTTCAGTAGATCCGTTGCTTGGGTGCGGATGCGCTGCGCTCGGTCTTCTGCAGCACGAAGGATAGAGGCTGCCTCTTCCTTGGCCAGCGAGAGCACTTCCTCGCGCGCCCGCTCTTGTTCGGCCTTGAGATTCTTCACGACCTCTTCAATCGAGCGGAGAGCCTTGTCAGCCGATTCGACTTCGGACGTCGCTGAAACAACGGATTTCTCGATGCGTTGACGACGAGTAGCCCAACCTGAGCCGACCACCTTCTTCAACAACACATAGAGGAGCACTACGTAGAGAGCGAAATTCAACCAGAGCGATCGAATATCCCACACGGTCGGATGGTGCCCCTCACCGCCCGAAGCGAAAGCTTCAGAAGAACCGAGACACCACACAAGCGATAACGCACACAGACGTGCGCACAGGCGACTAGAGGAACGCGGAAATGTTTGAGGCATCACACAAGCTCTTTGGAAACGTTTCATAGGTCTCGAAACAGATCCCCATTAGTCAGACTCGGGCTACACCGAGACCACGGCGAGTGGCGGCGGTAGGATAACCAGGATAAGGGAAGAAGTCACCCCTTAGTCTGATTATTTTCTAGGGAGTTAGGTCACTTCCACCCTCCCTTCGAGCGAATTATTGGTTAGTGGTAACTACTCAGCAAAATCTGCTCGCAGACGGTAGCCCCTATGCAGGGGCAGCATTGCGGAGCAATGCTGGGTGGGAAAAACTAACTGTTCACCCAGGAAATCTGCATCCCCGATTAGGGGATGACAAGAAAGGAAGTGCCCTAAAATAACTATTTCGGCAACTCTATGGGAAAACGATTTTAAAAGCCTGGTGAATAGTTACGGTTAGTGCACAGTAAGCTGGGCATCGACTCGGCTTACCAAGGTCTCAGCAAGCGACTGAACCTCCGCATCGGCCTTGGCCTGAGCCTCTGATATCTGACGCTCAATTGCGGCCCGACCTACCTGAAGCTCCTGAGCGGCATCAACCTCAGCCCTATCGATGATGGCCTGGGCCTCACTCTGCGCCTCAGACACGATCTCTCCGCGTTCGCGGTTAGCTTCCACACGAGCCTGAAACAGGGCCTCGTCATAACGAGTTCTGAGGGCTTCGGCTTTCTGGCGCATCTGCTCTGCGGTATGGAGAGCACCTACGGTAACCCCCTCACGCTGCTCAATATGCTCAAGCATCGGGGCAAACAACTTACGGCGTAGAGTGAAGTACAAACCGAAGATGAGGAGCGTTCCGATAACGATCATCTTGCCGTCCTGCGGGGTCAGGGCCACTGCTCCAAGGATGGATTCGAGGGTGCTTTGAGTATTCATGAAGGTAAGAGTCCACGATTTCAGAGTTTAGATCAACCGTGCGAAGAGGCCCTCCGAGCTGTCCGCTGCACTGCGAAAAGCCGGTGGAGCGGCAGCAGCCGGCTACGCTGCAGCGGCGGGCATCGAACACCGGCCGACGAAGGTCGCACCGGACGCAATCAGGATCGAAGGCGTCGAGATATCCCCTCGAACATCCCCCCTCTCCCCAATACTGAGCGATGTTGTCGCATTGGCATCGCCGACAAGCTTGCCGTTGACCACGATTTCCGGCGCGTGAACTTGGCCTTCCACCTGACCACCCTCGGCAATCACTATCTTCACATCCGAGAAGATTTCGCCGTGAATACTTCCCGCAATCAGCACCTCGCTGGTTGACTTGATGTCGCCGCGAAGAGTTGCTTCTGCGCCGATGACAGTCGCGCGCGACTGCGTGCGGCCCTGCGGTGCAATGCCTAATGCATCATCAGAAAAACGATTAGAAGTCGCTGCTGCGTTACTCATAAATTCTCCTTCGAAATCGTCTACTCACGAGAAGCGCTCAGAATCTCAACGAGACGGTCGAGCTCAGCATCGGAGAAGAAGTGTAGCTCAATTGATCCGCCCTGCTTGGTGCGATGAATCGAGACCTTCGTGCCGACAGCGTTGCGAAGCCGCTCCTCGAGCTCAGGGTATACCGCACTTTCCCTCGGTTTTTTGACATCTTTTTCGTCGCTGCTTTTCTTCGCGCTATCGAAGACCACGACACGCGACACGATCGCCTCGAGCGCTCGAACGGAGAGCGATTCGGCGATAACCTTATTAGCGAGGTTAGTTTGCGCCGACGGTTCTTTAACCGTGAGAATCGCTTTGGCGTGCCCAACCGTGATGCGTCCATCGGCGACCATCTCCTGCACTCCTACCGGGAGGCGCAAAATGCGAACGATGTTTGCCACCGTCGCCCTCTCCTTCCCTACTCTTTCTGCTACCTCTTGGGCAGAGAGTGAGAATTCATCCATAAGCCTTTGATATCCCTTGGCTTCTTCCAGCGGATTGAGGTTTTGGCGTTGTACGTTTTCAACGAGTGCAATTTCAAGGGTTTGCCGGTCGTCGATTTCCTTAATAATTACAGGGACTTGCTCCAAGCCGGCCCGAGTAGCTGCGCGATACCTCCTCTCGCCCGCTACTATCTGATACTCGCCGTTGTATAAGCGCACCAAAATAGGCTGAAGTACGCCAAGTGCCTTAATGGACTCAGATAATTCGACAACTTCTTGCTCTGAGAAGTGCGTTCGGGGCTGCGTAGGGTTAGGCTTTAAATCCTTGAGCGGAAGAAAAGCCACCCCTTCGGTAACAGAGCGGTCTGAGATGACATCCGGCACGTTTGCTGGCTCCTGCTGTGGAACGACAGACACCGCTGGGGTCGACGAAACCAGAGCGCTCAAGCCTCGGCCAAGTGCTGAGCGGGGGTTCTTTTTAAGACTTTTTGACAGATCCATTACTTCTCCTGACTAGGTGTTCCACGTGGAACAGTTACGCCGCTTTCGCATCCCCGGTGTTGTCCAAGCCGAGTCGCTCCATTAACTCACCCGCGAGTGAGAGGTAGCTCCTGGCACCTGCGCTCTGCGAGTCGTAGAGGCAGATCGGCAATCCGTGACTTGGGCACTCCGAAAGCTTCACGTTCCGCGGAATACGCGTTCTAAAAAGTCGCTCCGCGAAGTGACGCTCTGCCTCCTCGTAAACCTGGATTGAGAGGTTCGTGCGAGCATCGAACATCGTAAGGAACACGCCGAGCACCTCCAGCTTCGGATTAAACGTCTGCTGAACAAACGAGATGGTGCTCAGAAGCCCCGAAAGACCCTCGAGCGAGTAGTACTCAGCTTGCAGCGGAACGAGAACCCATCGAGCTGCCCCGAGAGCATTTAGAGTTAGGAGACCGGAAGAGGGGGGGCAATCGATCAGAACGACATCGTAGTCGGCCTCAATATCAGCCAAGGCACTCCTCAATATGAGCTCACGGCCAGGGGTTTTACCCAACTCAAGCTCCAAGCTCACGAGGTCAGGACTTCCTGGAACCACCCTTAGGTTCTCGATGGAGGAGGGGACTACGACATCCGAGAGCCTCAAGCGCCCAAAGAAGACGTCATACAGGTCTGAACCTTCGGGGTGCTTCTCGAGTCCGATACCACTGGTCGCACTCGACTGCGGGTCGAAATCGAGCAGAAGGACTCGGAACCCGAGGATAGCGAGCTGGGCGGCGAGACTTACTGCACTGGTAGTCTTACCAACGCCACCTTTCTGATTAGCAAGAGCAATGATGTGGGCCATAATGGGCATTACTAACAACTTACAAAGGAGGGGAGGGCTAGTAGGTATCATGAGTAGGGATCAGGAACAACAAGAAACTTGAGCTGTTCCACGTGGAACACGTGAAGTTTAACGGCTGACAAGGGGACTCTGTTCCACGTGGAACAGTTTCACGCTACTCAATCTTGGCTTGCGGCTGCACAAAACGCTTCTGGACCTCTGCGAAGCCCTCTAAGAGGCTCTGAACCTCTCCCTCTGAATGTCCTAGGGATAGCAACACCCTCACGACGGCCCCATTCCTTCGGAGTCCCCTTGCAGCTAAAGCGTCAACGTAGAGTGCGCGCTGTAAAAGCGCCTCTTGGATACTACGAGCAACTTGCAAGGTATCGAAGGCTACCGATAGGATCGGAATCCCTTCATCACTCAGACCAATCTTCCAGCCCTGCGCCTTCAAGACCTGCTGTACACGCTGAGCGCGCGCCGCAAGCATCCTCCTTCCCACAATGGACAGCTCTGCCGCGCCGAGCGCCACCTCTATCGCTTGAGCGCTCGCTGGAAGGGGTGGGGGATCGAAGCGCAGGTAGCGAGAGCGCCGAAGCACGAGCTCCTTAAGTTCGAGAGACCCAACAACACCTGAAACCTCTGAGCCAACCAACGTTAAAAAATTGCAGACCCTACACAGTAGAGCAGGGGAGCTGGGCAGTACCTCAGACGACCCTGCACCTCTCATTCCTCCAAGCCCTAGAGCAGCGCTCTCATCAATCAAAAGCCATGCCCCGAACTGCTCAACTACTCGATTTATTTGAGTTATTTCAGCGCCATCGCCTGTAAGGGGCGAGACACTCTCCACAACCACGAGGACTCTTCGAAACCCTCCATAGCGTTCCAGGAGCGAGCGCAGCTGCTCCACCGTTTCATACTCCCCGTACTCCGCATGCGCCAGCGCGCACGCATCCGCAAGCGGCAGCGCCCCCAGAGACGGCCCAAGCACCACAGCTCCCTCTCCGCATAACGCCGTCACAACAGACAAAACAGCCTGATTCTTGTTGTTAAAGAGCGTGGCAGACTCACCGCCAAAGAACTGAGCCAAGCGCTGCTCGCACTGCAGGTGACTCGCGGACAACCCGCCCGCCAAGCGCGCGGAAGCGACTCCACACCCGGATTCGCTTAACACCTTGGCCATAGCGCCTTGCACATCGCGCCGATTATGAAGACCGAGCAGGTCCCACGAGGCAAAGCTCGTAACGGGCCGCCCGCGGTAAACTGGATGCCACGAATCTAGACCGGCACGGATACCGATATCCGGTGTCGGTATAGCAGCCTCCAAGGCTAGCTCTTTTAGCAGTTCCGGTTTGACTCCGAGGTTCATGCACTGATCCGCTTATCCTGCGAAATATCCGCTCTCGCCCAAGTATACGCCTTAACGCCTTCGATTCGGTAGCTACCTCAAACAGAGAGATGACCGCGCCTAGTCCGTCATCAACAAACACGACTCGATCAGAGCATCGATCTCGCCATCTAGCACCGCATTCACATCAGAGGTTTCGTAGTTACTGCGCAGATCCTTTACGAGTTGATACGGTTGCATGACGTAGTTCCGTATCTGGCTTCCGAAATCGATCTTCTTACGGCTACCTTTGAGGGCATCCATCTTGTCGCGCTGCTGCTCTTGCTGCACCTCATACAGCTTGGACTTCAGGATCTTCATAGCACGCGACTTGTTCTTGTGTTGTGACCTCTCGCTTTGACACGCAACCACAATCCCCGTTGGGATATGCGTCAAACGCACTGCAGAATCAGTCTTATTGACGTGCTGTCCTCCAGCGCCCGAGGAGCGATACGTATCGATCCTGAGGTCGCCCTCATTTACCTCAACTTCGATCTCTTCCTCGATGTCCGGTATAACACTGACCGACGCAAACGAAGTGTGTCGACGCGCGTTCGAATCGAACGGGGAGATACGCACCAAGCGGTGAACACCAGACTCATTGCGGAGATGGCCGTACACATAGGGGCCGCCAAGTAGCACTGTCGCGTTCTTGATACCGGCTGCTTCACCGGGCTGGTAATCCATTACCTCGATAGAGAACTTCTTTCGTTCAGCCCACCTGAGGTACATGCGCAGCAGCATCTCACCCCAATCTTGAGCTTCGGTACCACCCGATCCGGCATTTATCTCGATAATCGCCGATTGGCTATCGAACTCGCCGTTCATCTTACACTTGAATTCGAGCGCCGCGATGGCTGCGTCGAGCTCCTGAATCGAACGAGCAGCCTCGCCCATGAACTCGTCATCACCGCTCTCCCGAGCGAGCTCGAATGCTGTCTCTGCATCACCTTTGAGGGTCTCGAGCTTTTTGAACTGTTCGAGCCGCTCAGCGCACTCAGAGCGCTCGCGCATCAGAGACTTGGCCTTCGCCGCGTCATTCCAGATGTCGTTAGATTGGGATTGAAGCTCTAGCTCTTCGACCTTAGTCGCAAGGGTAGGGATGTCAAAGAAACCCCCTAAGGACTTCAACGCGTTCGCTGAGCCCTTGGAGGGTGTACTTAAGTTCCGATGGATCGAGTGGAAGAGTCATACTTGGGGATATACGTTGCTTCGGAGCAAGCGTCAAACCGAAACCCTTCTCAGGTAAATTCTTCGAGAAGTCGCGCTCTGATAGCGCGCTCCCTGCGGCGCATTCGCTGCGCTTCCGCTTGAGGGACCTTTTCGTGGTCATATCCACAGAGATGCAACACTCCGTGCACCACGAGCCGCAACAACTCCTCACGCTTTGAGACGCCGAACTCCTGAGCCTGCTTCAAGGTCGTCTCACTCGATATCACCAGGTCTCCTAAATAACTCCCTACGAACCCTCGCTTGCGCCCTGCAAGCTCGGCCTTCGTGAGTTGCGGAAACGAGAGCACGTCGGTCGCCTTGTCCTTCTTTCGGAATTCCCGGTTCAATAGGCGGATACGCTTATCGTCAGTGATAACTACGTTCAACTCGCACACCTCGGGCACCTTGATCTCACCCTCCACTTGCTCGAGTGTGGCTGCTACCATTCGGCGAACGAATGCAGGCCTAATCGCAAGCTTTCGGCTTTCGAGTGTAAGGCTCACCTGCCATGTGCGAACAGCTTTGGTGTGCGGTTGTTTCCGACGCTCGCGACTCATTCGACCCCGAGCCTCTTGAGGTTCTCAACCCGTCGATCGCGGCGATTAGGATTCTCCGCCTCCTCAGACGCGGCCTCATTCACCTTCTCGGCCGGCTCGGCGTAGGCGATCCGCTGGTGGTAGATTCCCGACAACACACGGGTGAAACACTTGGCTATGAGGTGCAGATCTCGCAAGGTCAGCTCGCATTCGTTGAGCTCACCGCTCGAGAACACCTTGTTAATCATCTTTTGAACCATCCCCTGGATGCGGTCGAACGAGGGATCACTCAAGGTTCGTGCGGCAGCCTCGATTCCGTCTGCAAGCATGAGAAGCCCGGCTTCGCGGGTTTGAGGTCTTGGGCCTGGATAAGAATAGAGACTCCTATCGACCGTATCGACATCCTTTCCGAGATCCTCGGCTTCCTTGCGGGCCTTCTCGTAGAAATATTCGATAGTGGAGGTTCCATGATGTTGAGGAATGAGGTCTTCGATAACGCGCGGAAGCTTGTGCTTGCGAGCCAACTCCACGCCATCCTTGACGTGCGAGCGAATAATCAGAGCCGACATCGAAGGGCTCAACTTATCGTGTCGATTATCTCCGGGATCTTGGTTTTCAACGAAATAGAGCGGCTTCTTCATCTTCCCGATATCGTGGAAGTACGCCCCTACGCGACACACAACTGGATTGGCTCCAATGGCATCTGCCGCTGACTCGACCATCATTCCGATAACCATGGAGTGATTCCACGTTCCAGGCGCCTGAACACTCAACTCTTTGAGTAGCGGATGGTCCAGAGTTGCCATCTCTATCAGCCGCATATCAGACGCGTACCCCCCGAGATACTCGACCACCGGCGTTATTCCCACTACGAGAAAAGCGCTCAAGCATCCGCCCACCAAACAACCCAAGATCCTCGCGCTCGCATCGACGATACCGAGCGGGGGGTACTGCACTATCGAGATGATTGCAAAAGGGGCCGCAATCAGTGCGATGTTGAGAGCTGCTTTAAGGTACGCAGCACGCGAGCGCACCTGCATGAAACTCGTGCAGGCAACGAGCGAGGTCGTCAGCACCAGACAGAACGAGATCTCCGGCATCGGTAGGTACATGCCGAGCAACACCGCTCCAAAGAGCGACGACATGAGCCCAAAATGCAAGCCCAGTACGGATTGTATAAGCAAAACCGCCGCAGTGACGGGTAGAAAGAACGCAAGCGATTCACCAGAGATGATCGTGGCGTGGCCCTTGTCCGAATAGTGAATCAAGGCGAGCCCGAGAACCTTCACGACAGACACGAGCACCGTCGAGAGCGCAAGCAGCAGATACAGCCACACGTGCGACTTCGCATTCCGAGTGCGATATCCTGTAAGAGAGAGCTTCGCTACGATGTGTAAAACAAAGAGCGTCAGCAGTATCCCAATCGCTCGCGACACTCGCGCTGCCGGCTCTTCAGGCGACGGGAAGCTTCCTAAACACAGCTCCGCAATCGCCGCTACCAACATCTGGAGCACGAAGATCAGAACAGCACCGCCGTTCAGACCTTGGGGGAACGTTTTAAACTTCATCTTGGTCGTAAGCCCGGATAATCCGTGACACGAGCGGATGTCTAACCACGTCCTCTTCCGAAAATTGAACGACGGCCACTCCCGGAACGTCTTTTAGAATCTTGAGCGCATGCGAGAGCCCCGAGGTCGTGCCGCGCGGGAGATCTATCTGCGTGATATCTCCTGTGACTACACATGTGGAGCCGAATCCCAATCGGGTTAGAAACATCTTCATCTGAACAGGCGTGGTGTTCTGAGCCTCATCGAGAATCACAAACGCGTTCGACAGCGTGCGACCACGCATGAAGGCGAGGGGGGCAACTTCAACCACACCTTTCTCGACCATCTCCTTGGCACGCTCGAAGTCGACCATATCATGCAAGGCATCATAGAGCGGGCGCAGGTAGGGATTGACCTTCTCAGCCATGTCACCCGGCAGAAATCCGAGCTTCTCACCAGCCTCGACAGCGGGACGACACAATACTATCCGCTTTACGTCTTTGTTGACGAGAGCAGACACGGCCATCGCCATCGCTAGGTATGTCTTACCGGTTCCCGCCGGCCCGACACCGAGCACGACACTGTGATCCTTGATCTGCTCGATATAGGTCTTTTGCTTGAACGTCTTGGGAACGATCTTCGTTCTCTTTCCCGAGACACGTATCTCATCTCGGAAAAGCTCCTCGAGCTGCAGCTTGCGGTTACCTGAGAGCATGCGAATCGCTCGCTCTACATCTCCTTTGAAGAGAACTTCCCCCTGTTCGACAAGCCCCCGTAGCTGATTCAGGAGATCACGTGCGAGCTCGACATCGGTATCTTGTCCTACCAGTAGAAGCCCCTTCGGACTTCTCCCTATCTTTAATCCGAGATCACGTTCGATGACTTTGAGGTTCTCGTCCTTGTCGCCG
>JBILFA010000110.1:0-12209 GCA_044351795.1 Bdellovibrionota bacterium
TGAAAAAACCGCAGGTGTATCCGCTGCGATACATTGAGGATTTTTTCGCGCTCTCATCTTCGGCCAGCGCCGAAAGATCGGATTTCGCAGCAGAAGAGCATTTTTCCGCAGCCTGTTAAGCAAGAGACTTAGAATTCCGGCGCGTGGATGGTTGCCACAAAATGAAGCTTTCGCTACAGGAGCGTTTTGTATAACGAAAGCTCGGGGCTGGTAGTCGGTCGCACAATGGGCGACACTCGCTCGGTATGAGCGAGATACTCCTGTCGACCCTCAATGCGCGCTATATCCACGCTGCCGTAGGCTTACGTTACCTCTTTGCCAATTTGGACGATCTGCAAGCACGTGCCGAGATCGTAGAGTTCGAGGCTGCGCAACCTGCGCGCGAAATCGCCGAAGCTCTTCTCAGCCGTCAACCGTTGATAGTGGGCTTTGGCGTCTACATCTGGAACACCGTACGCACTCGAGAAGTCATCTCCCTCTTGAAAAAGGTGCGCCCCGATCTCGTAGTTGTGATCGGAGGCCCGGAGGTGAGTTACGAGCATGAAGCTCAAGAGATAGTTGCTCTGGCGGATTACCTGATTACCGGGGAGGCAGACCTCGCCTTCGCCGAGCTATGCCGGAAGTTACTCGCAGGTGAGAGGCCTTCCGACAAGGTTATCGTCGCTGGATTGCCCTCCCTATCTCAGGTAGAGCTTCCATATCGTTACTACACGGATGCCGATATTGAGAATCGGCTCCTTTACGTTGAGGCATCGCGAGGATGCCCGTTCACCTGTGAGTTCTGCCTCTCTTCGATAGATATTCCGGTGAGACAGTTCGACCACGATCGGATCTTGGCGGAGATGAACGCCTTGTATGAGCGAGGAGCTCGAACATTCAAATTCGTCGATCGCACGTTTAATTTGAACGTGAGGATCTCGCTCGCGATACTCTCCTTTTTTCTGGAACGGATGGAGCCTGGTCTCTTCGTACACTTCGAGATGGTTCCCGATCGCTTTCCGACTCAGTTGCGCGAAGCGGTCAAAAAGTTTCCACCTGGTAGCCTCCAGCTCGAGATAGGAGTCCAGACACTCAATTCCGAGGTCAGTGCGAACATTAGTCGTCGTCAGGATGTCCCGAAGCTGATCGAAAACCTCACGTTCTTGAGAAGCGAGACGTCTGCGTATCTTCACGTTGATCTGATTGCGGGCCTACCGGGTGAAAGTTTGACCAGCTTTGCTCAGGGTTTCGACACGTTGGTGTCGCTCGATCCTCAAGAGATACAGGTGGGGATCTTGAAGCGCCTTCGAGGAACGCCGATCATGCGACATGACGAGGTCTACCGGATGAAATACAGCGACGATCCACCATACGAGGTGGTGTGCACGCGTGATTTGAGCTTCGGTGAGTTGCAACGAATCGGACGATTTGCGCGTTATTGGGATCTCGTGGCGAATAGTGGAAACTTCACCTCGTCAAAGCGGCTTGTCCTAACGTCGAAGGAGTCAGCTTTCGACGCTTTCATGAATTTCAGTGAGTGGCTATTCGGGCGAGTTGGGCGTCGTGCATCTATCAACCTGCGCACGTTGACAGAGTTGGTATTCACCTTCCTAACTGACGAGTGTGGAGTACACAAAGAGCAGGCCGGCCCGCTAATCGCTCAAGACTATGTCCGTGGAGGAAGATCGGATCTTCCGAATATCCTCAGACCATTTGCCGGAGAGCTTGTCCCCGCAACGTCTAGGGTTCCCTTGGGGCTCAAGCGTCAACAGCGTGCCACTGCCGGGAGCGAAGGTGCAAAGCCATGATGCTTCATGAAGGGAAGGAGCGATACTATGGCGCTGCGACTTTTTGAGGGAGCATCCGCTCTCGTCCTAGCAGGGATCTTGGCGACGATGCCCGCGTTGGAGCGAGACGGTAGTCGTGCATTGAGTGAACTTGGGTCTCGAGGCTACACAGTGCCAACATCGGAGTCTCCGATCTCAGTCGTCCCATTTGATGGCGGATTGGGGTCGCACGCCGCAGGCTGGCGGCCGGGGGTTGTATCGGTGCGTCCGGAGCCGAAAGGGGGCGTGTCGCCATCGGTATACCTTCGTCACGAGCTCATGCATGAAGCGAATCACCGCACCTGTGGCGGCTTTCTGCCCCGCTGGGCGGACGAAGCTTCGGCGATAGCCTTCAGTGGTGAAGCAGCGGAAGGCGATGAGGCTGTTCCAACAGAGATTGAGCTGGAGGCGGTGCGAAAGGCGATCAGACTGCGCTCGCCGTTCATGCCATCGCACCTACGTACGATCTCACGTCTTGTCACACGGTACAGTTGGCCTGCGAATGCATGTGCGATTTCACCGGAGATCGAAAGAGTACTGGCGCACGGCTCTGCGGTATCCGCAGACCTCTCCTATGTTCTCATGAGCTATTCAAGCGGCAGGGTTCTCTCGCAGTCCGGAGATCAAAAAGGTGCATATCCCCTGGGGTCCTTAATGAAGCTTCCCTTCATTGCGAGCCTGGAGCAGCCTGTGACGAGCGTGGAATCTCGCGCATTGCTCTCGAGCGATACAGAGGTTCTGATACGGAGCATCGGTCGTCTCGATCTCCGAAGATACAGGGAACTCATCCAAGGTGTTGGTGGTGTCTGGCTTGATGATCTCAGCAATGGTGCGCTCCTCGGAGAGCGTGACGCACGAAAGGACTTCCCGTTCCAGTTTCCGTTATCGAGCGCGGCGCTACTCGTTCGTTCCGCTCTCATGCGGGTACCGCATGATTTTTTAGTTTTGCGCGGACAGGGAAGCGATCCTCATTCGACGCTGCGCGCTGCGCCGGCGCGATTCGTCGCACTCCTACGCGAACTCGATGCCGGAGCCAAGACAGGTAGTGTGTCTGATTCGAAAGGGGAGCCGTTGTTCGGACATCTGGCCGTTTTCTGGCCGATAGAAGCTCCCACCTTGATTGCGTTGTTTCGAAAGCCGGGTGTGCGCGGAGCTGCGCTGGCAGAGTTCGCAACCCCTGTCCTCGAGCGTTGGAAGAGGGAGTTCAAGTCATCGGAAATAGACGTGCGCGTGGCGCTGCTCTCACAACTGCCGCGTTCCGCCTGGAATCTGCGGGCGTATGAAGGAATGCAGGGGTGTCAGGAGGAGCGGCTTCGCAGCGGTGATCGCGTGACCTCGTGTGGCGTGTGGAGGATCGAGACCCATGCCGAGCGAGCCCGCGCTACTCGCTTGGTGGCAGGCATTGTCAGTGCTGATGAGAGGATGCTCACGACAGACCGGGAGACCTATGTAGATGCGGTGGTAGCGAGCGAAGGGGATGAGCTGCCCCATTCGGCTCGCCAGGCCCTGCGTGCGGTGGTGGCCTGGAACGCAGTACAAGGGGCTGCTGATCGGGGGCATACGGAAGGGCGTTTGTGTGACACAACTCACTGCATGGTGTTTCTCGGCCATTCGATGCAGATACGAGACTTGCTGTGGAGGCCGCCGAAAAAGCCGGATCCTGAATCGATTGCGTTTCTACAGAACGCTGGCGCCCACCGGGGATCCTGGTTCCCCTTCTCGCTTGGAGGTAACGTCTCTTGGGAGCGTGGAATCTCTACGGAGCGTATCGCACAGCTTGTTCGAGAACCGCTTTTACTCGACCTCAGACGTGAGTTGCGGCGTACAGGGGAAATATTCTTTCGCTTCGTGTACGAAGGGGGGGAGGAGAGTGTGCCGTGTGATAAAGTCATGACATTGCTTGATCTTCCGTCGTGCCCAGACAACGTTCAACACCACGCTACACAGCGTTACATATTTTCAGGCATGGGGCGCGGGCATGGGCGAGGACTGTCGCTTGAACGAGCGCAGCACTTGGCTCTCAAAGGGAAGAGTGCTGTCGAGATATTGCAAGACGCTTATGGAGACGCTAGGCCCTAGCAAGACGGCGCGATAACGATTCGAGGTTAGGTATACGAGGGCAATGTAGCAACTTTCAATCACGCTCTGCCGATAGTAACCGTCATGAGACACTCACAGATATTGCTCGTTGCCTGTGCCATGATCTGCGGATCGACCTGCGCGCATACCGCGACCCGCAAGGCGACGCCGACGCCGGTTGCACCGTCCTTGCTCACCACTCTGCGTGCAGAGCGACCACAGGTGCTTATGAGTGGTAAGCCCGGAGCGCTGGAAACCCGATTGGTTTCGGTGCGGGTACGAAACGTAGGTTCGAGCGACGCCAAGCAGATCCAGGTGTCGCTCGGATTAGAGGGAGGACTCGCGGTGCCGCTCAGGGGACCAAAGGTCCTGCGAGCGCACAGCAGCGGGCTCTACGTCAGCAGCTCGAGGCTTCCAGCGATGCTGTATCGTGCCCCACATGTCACTAGTTCGTGCGTCTCGTGCAGAAATTAGGGGTGTGCTCAGTTTTACAGCGGAATGAATTGAGAACGGCTGGAAACTTGGCTAGCATCCCCTGCATGTCGCCGCGCTCTACATCTGCGACCCTTCGCATCTACGTCCTGGGATTCCTGGCGGCGCTCGTCATTCGGGTTCTGTACGCCACAATTCGTTGGGATCGGGTCAACCTGGCTCCGGATGCCCCGGGGCTACCGGCACCTCAGCCGCAGATATTCGCCTTTTGGCATGGACGGATGTTGATGCTTCCGAACCACTACAGGCGATACCGAGGATCCCTGCGTCCGGCTCGCCCGTACATGCTCATCAGCCGCCACGGTGATGGACGTTTGATAGCTTTTGCGATTCGGCTCCTGGGTATACACTCAGTGGCTGGCTCTTCGACTCGCGGAGCTGTGACGGCGGTGCTCGATCTACTGAAGAAGGCCGAAGAGGGATCGGATATTGGAATCACTCCGGATGGTCCCAAGGGCCCGCGCGGTGTTTGTAAGAAGGGCGTTGTAATCTTGGCTCAAAAAACCGGGCTACCGGTCTATCCCCTGACGTACTCGACGAAAGGTAGGTGGCAATTACGCTCCTGGGATGGAATGATAATTCCCAAGCCGTTTTCGCGGGGAGTCGCAATTCGCGGAGAGCCGATATTTGTAGGCCGTGATGACGATCTCGATGGCGCATGTAGCAAGATTCAGGATTCATTGAATGAGATCACTCTCCGAGCCGATACGCACTGGGATGCTCTTTAAGGGATACAGCGCTCTCACTACTGCCTGCTCTCCGCTAGCCGCCGGGGCCCTTGTGCTGTCTGCGCGGGGACGCAAGAGATTCGCGGAACGGTTTGGTGGGTGGAGTGAAGTCGCTGAGGTCTCCTGGTGGTTTCATGGTGCATCAGTAGGAGAGGTCCAGGGCCTGATCCCTATACTTTCGCGAATCCGGTCTGAGACACTCCTGAGCAAGACCCTCCTCACGGCGACCTCTCCGACAGGACTGGAGCGAGGCGCGGCGTATGCTGATCATACTCGGCTTCTTCCGCTCGATGCTGGCTGGTGCGTGAGGCGAGCTCTGAATCGTGTCGCTCCGCAGCGGCTCGTGGTGTGCGAGACGGAATTATGGCCGGTTTTGCTGCATGAGGTGGGACGGAGAGGCATTCCTGCTCATGTCGTCAACGGGAGGATCTCGGATTACACCGTGCGTTGGTACGAGCGGATAGCTTCGATGATACAGCCTATGATGAGACAGTTCCGGTCGATTAGCGTGCCGAGCGAGGCGCAGCGGGAGCGTTATATCGCCTTGGGCGCGCGATCTGAAGCGGTGGTGGTTACCGGGCACTCGAAATACGACGCCGAACCGAGGATTGGAACGGATGAAGCGCGTGCAGCGGTGAGGCGCGAGTTTTTTCCTCGAGCGAGCAGTGATACGCCCGTCGTGGTACTTGGAAGTGTTCGCCCCGGCGAGGAGCGTTGGTGGTTCGAGGGCTTTCTAGAGCAGAGGCGCCGGGGAGCATCGCTCAAATTGGTAGTGGCGCCTCGCCACGCCGAAAAGTTTTCCTACTTTGCCGAAGCAATCGCTTCATTGCACGTACCTTATAAGCGATGGACAGAGCGAGAGGGCAGTGCCGAAGGTGATGTCGATATCGTGCTGCTCGATACCATGGGGAAGCTCGAGGAGGCGTATGCGATCGCCGATCTCGCCTTTGTCGGGGCGACATTTGTGGATGTCGGCGGGCATAATCCGATGGAGCCCGCTATGTACGGCGTCCCGGTAGTAGTAGGACCGCATGTCTCGGTGATTCGTGATATCATCGAAGATATGCGAGGCTCCGGCGGGGTCATAGAGGAGTCGGATGCTGCGGGGATAGCGCAGTTGTTAGAGCGAACGGTCGGCCGCGATCCGTTGCTGAAGGAGCTCGGCCGTGCGGGACAAGCGGTATGGCAGCGACACCGAGGGGCTTCACAGAGGATTTTATCGGTGATCGGAAATGAATAGCGTGCTCCGGATCGTACAACGAGTGATGCTTCTTCCTTTAGCCACGCTGTACGCCGGGATTACTCGCGCGCGTGGGTGGCTGTACGATGCGGGCGTAGTGAGAACGTACGTAAGCTCCCTTCCGGTCGTAAGTATCGGCAATGTTACCGCGGGTGGGAACGGGAAGACGCCGTTGTGTATGTGTCTGGCCGAGCAGCTGCTCAATCGTGGGTTACGGCCCGTAATTCTGTCGCGCGGATACGGGGGACGTGATCGTGGTCCACGTCGAGTTGAGCCTGGGGATAGCCCGTTTCTGGTGGGTGATGAGCCTGCGTTGATGGCAGGCAGTAGCTCGATCCCGGTGTATATCGCGCGCTCTCGAGTAGCTGGCGCCCGGTTAATCGAGCGTGATAACGCTGGCAACGTGATCCTGCTCGACGATGGTTTTCAGCACCGTGCCTTGGCACGCGATGTCGATATCGTTTCGGTTTTCGCCGGAACGCGCGAAGCGGTGGATCTTTTCGTAGCCGGGGAGCTCCTTCCGCTCGGACGATTTCGCGAGAACAGGCAGCGGGCGTTGCGCAGAGCTTCGATGGTGGTGATAGCTGAACGTAGAGTTGTTACGCGCCCGGATGAGCTGCCGCCGCTCGATGGTCGACTGCTGGCGGTCATGCCGGCGGGAATATCGGTGTTTCGTTCTTACCTCGAAGCGCTCGGCGTTGTTCGTGTCGAGGGAGGCGAAGCCTTACAGCCGTCGAAGGTCGTGGCGTTCGCTGGAATCGCAAATCCTGGAGGATTCTTCGATTCCCTGCGTGAACTCGGCTATTCAGTCGATGCAGAGTACGATTTCGCGGACCATCACACCTTTACTGAGCTAAATCTGCTCGAGCTGATGGAACGTCACCCAGGCCTTCCCCTCGTCTGTACCGCGAAGGACGCAATAAAGATTCGGTCGATGAACACTACGATCAGGGAGCGGTGTAGTGTGCTCGAAGTAAAGCTCAAAGTTTCCCCGGCAGATGCCTTCGCCGTTCAGATAGTTCGACGTATTCGAAGCAGGTTAGGCGGCTACGAATAAGGCGGCCAGCGAGCTGCAGTCTTTCGGAGCCCTACTCTGAATACGATCCGCCCCGAGCCGTAGTTTCTCGTGGTTCCTTCTGCTACAGTCGAGGGACTACGTGACTGTGGCTCTCGGAGAGGAAGTATGTCCATGCAATATCTGGCCGTAATTAGCGATCAGCACATTACCGAACGAGGCACAAAGCTTCATGGTCTCGATACCAACACCTGTGCGGAAGGTCTTTTCACGGAGCTGGCTGAGGCACGTTTGCCAATGGAGCCCCCAAGAAAGGGGCTGGGTGGATACACTACCGCTGTGCCGTTGTCGACGAATCTTGGTAGAGTGATGTTTTGAAGCATTCATTCTTCTGTTCGTAGATTATGAAAGGTACCCCTGAACCGACACGGCTGGATCTGCTACGCAGGCAATCGGCGAACCTTCCCGAGCTGCCCGGCGTGTATCTCATGCGCGACGAGAATCAGGAGGTGATCTACGTCGGTAAGGCAAAAGACCTCAAAGCGAGGGTTCGTACCTACTTCATGGGGGGAGATGGACGCTTTCAGATCGATTACCTCTTACAGAAGGTGGCCGCATTCGAGACGATTGTAACCCAAACAGAGGAGCAGGCGTTCCTGTTAGAACGCGACCTCATCACCAAGTACAAGCCCCGTTACAATATCCGCCTAAAGGACGACAAAGCGTATCTCTGTATTCGTGTCGACGAGCGCGCCGAGTGGCCGCGGCTGGAGCTAGTTAGGCGCACAGCAGACGACGGCGCTCACTACTACGGCCCGTATGCCTTCAGCGGCGAGCTACGTAATATCCTCGAGGTCATCCGAAAGGTGGTTCCCCTGCGCTCATGTACAGATGCGGTGCTCTACAATCGACAGCGCCCGTGTCTCGAATATCAGATTAGACGATGTTGTGCGCCGTGTTGCTTGCCTATCGATCGCAGCGAGTACCTGGGTTTGGTGAAGCAGGCGACCTCGATACTCGAGGGCAAAACGATCCCTACGGAGAAGCACCTTACTGCGAAGATGGAGGAAGCCTCGGAGGCGCTTAGATTCGAAGAGGCGGCTGCCTGGCGAGATCGACTCGAGATTCTTCAGCGTTTTCAAGCAGGACACAGCCTCATCTCTTTTCGCGGGGAAAATCGCGACGTGTTCGGACTGGCTCGCGAGGGGACTCAGGCAACTCTGTGTGTCTTGATGGTACGTTCGGGTAGAATTCACGAAACAAAGACCTTTTCGCTTTTCGACGTACGGGTCTCTGACGACGAGATACTCGAGGCGGCAATGCAACAGTTCTACGAGGGCGGAAGGGAGATCCCCAAGGAGATCCTCATTCCGCGAGAGGTCGACAATCTCTCGATGATAGAGGCGAGTTTAAGTGCCGCGCGGGGATCAAGCGTCTCCGTGCTTGCACCACAACGCGGCTCAAAGGCGCGGCTTCTATCCATGGCCGAGATGAATGCGCGCCAAGCCTTTATGAGTTCCTTGACCTTTGAGTCCGAGTGGACGGATGTTGCTCAGAGGTTGGCAGAGACAGTCGGACTCAAGCAGATACCCAGGCGGGTGGAGTGCGTTGATATTTCGAATTTCCAGGGGTCGGACATCGTCGGGGCGATCGTGGTTTTCTTCGATGGTGTGGCGGATAAGTCTTCGTATCGACGGTACACCATCTCTGAGCAGGGCAAGCCGAACGACTTTGCCTCAATCCATGAAGTAGTATCTCGCCGACTCAAACGCGGAATGGAGGAGGGGAATCTTCCTGATCTCTTGGTGGTGGATGGGGGACCTGGTCAGCTCTCCATGGCGCTCCAGGCTCGAGACGAACTGAGGCTTTCGCTTGATATCGTTGGGCTTGCGAAGATGCGGACAGAGAGTGAGGCACACAGTCAGGAAGTTAAGCGTAAGCCTGAGCGTTTATACCTCGAAGGGCGTGAGGAGTCGCTCGGTTTGGAGGAGGGAGATTCGGTCACCAGATTTCTCTCCAAGATCCGAGACGAGGTGCATCGCTTCGTTATCACCTTCCACCGTGAGAAGCGCTCGAAGCGAGTGTTTCGTTCAAAGCTAGACGACATCTCGGGGGTTAGTCCGGAACACAAACAGCGCCTCCTGAGGCATTTTAAGACGATTGAGGCTATAGGACAGGCTTCGGTAGAGGAGTTAGCCAAGGTCGGGCGAATGCCGGGAGCGCTAGCGCGCAAGGTCCGATCGGTGCTGAGCGAAGGCAGGTAGTAGGCAGCTTTTTGCGAGCGCAATCGAGACAAAAAGATCGAAATTATTCTAAGATAGTGAGTGATTCGGCTCTACAGCACCAGATCGCTACATACGCGAAAGAGCACGTTGTTATTTGCGCTAATCATACCAAAGGGTGGTTTGCTAAGGAGAGCATCAGATGAAAGCAGCGGTTCAGAATGCAGTGAAGGGAGCCCTTCTCGCGGCGGCAACGTTTATGCCCCAGATGGGACGGGCCCAGGAGGGAACCTTTACGGAGAAGGTGCCTGCCTCCGCCCAAGATAAGTTGCTTGAGACTTCTCCGGCAGAACTCTTCAGTCTCAAAGTGCCGGACGCGAAGAAACTAGCAGAGATCCCGCCACGGATCCTCGAGGCCGCTTCGAAGATCGGCGTCGATCCTGCTGATATCAAACTAGAGTCTGGAGTGTGGGTAGCCTGTAAAGGTGATCAGTGTACCCTGATAGACAAAGCTCTCCCAGGTGAAGGAACGAAGCGACAAGAGAAGCTCGTTTTGCGTGGTCTACGACAAGGAGACATGCTGACGATTACCGGGCATTCATTAATAACATCGCACACACTGGAAGCCCCGGATTACGGCATTCCGGGTCTCGGGAAGTTTTCACGTCAATCCGATGGCTCTGTTTCATTTGAAGCAAGCCGAGACTTCAAGGGAACGGTTGAGTACAAGGGCTCCGAGTCTCGGGTAGTTCGAGGTAGTGCCCCTGCGATGGCTGAGCAGGAGAAGCCGCAGAAGGCCGAAGCACAAAAGCCCCAACCTCAAACGACAGCCGGTGCCCCGTTACACAAAACTCACAGTGCCGAGTATCTCCAGGAGATTAAGGCTATCTTAGCTAACCGTAACACGACCGTGGTGCTGGTTGTATCGGTGCCGCATCTTTGTCCGCCGTGTAGGGATTTCAAAGGGGATGTGGCGACCGCTGCGAACGGCTATAAAAAAGGAGACAAGGTTCAGTTCGCCACTATAGATTTTACATCCTTCGAAGATGCGCGGGCAGTAATGGGGCCGATTACTGCGTTTCCAGCAACCTTCGTGTTCCCCGCGAGGCCGGGGCAAAAGGAGGGGAAGGAGATGGCACAAGAGCAGGCGGCAGCGGCGTTGCCATTCATTCCAAACGCAGGACGTCCGTATCAGGAGCGGTTCGGCAGGATGGAGTCAGGCCCGCTCAGAGACTTCATCAAGGGGACGGTAGGCACCATGGGTCAAGTCCTCAAGGGCGTATTGCAGGGGCCCTGAGCGGGGACCGCCGAACCACAGAAGGGAACAGATAGCCGACGGCCAAAGCCGTACGTTTCTCTCTGTGGGGGTGGCCGAGACGGGGTAAGACTCAGGCCAATAAAATCAGCTACGTAGTTATCCTCCGTGGAGAGTCGGTCATAGCGCTGAAAATCGCGAAATGCATCACTTCAGACCAGATTAAGCATAACAAGGTATGAACACGACCTGCATATGCCGCATCTTTTTTGTCGTCTTGGCCACCTTGGCATTTTATTCCACTGCCGCGATAGCCGAGCAGCTCCGGTATATGGATGAAGCTGGAAATATTCGGTTCGTCAATAAGATGAACCAGGTTCCACGACAGTACCGAGAGCAGATAGTTCCTCCAACTCCTACACCAGTGCTCGATCACCGCCAAAAGATGCAGCTCAAGCAACGCGAGCAGCAAGAGCAAGCCCGTCGACAGCAGCAAGAACGCATGCGCCAGATGGAAGAGCAGCGACGTCGCCAGCAAGCGGAGCAGATGCGTCTAAGGTATGAGCGCCAGCGGCTCGACCGATCTGGACTGGATCAGGTGCATAGAGGTACTCGATAACGCTTGCGTGACGGGCGACAGTCGTGTCGACAATCTTGTTATCTCCTTAACTAGCACACGAGCGGTTGCAGTCCTCCCCCTCATCCTTATCCTTCTCATCATCCTGTGTATGGACCCTCCGGTGGAGTCAAGACTTGTTCCTGAAAAATGTTAAAAGGAAAGGATGCATCTGTGTATTCGGCTTTAGTACTTCAGGAAGACATGCTTCCTCAGCCCTGATGAAATATGCGCTCTTGTACCTAAATGCACCTACGACTTTCATCTGTTGTGCAGACGAGGAAGTCTCCAGGATTAGCAGGTTTCTCAAGAGCAGGTCCTACCGTTTAATCATCAATTCAGAATTAATCTTAGCTCCTAAAACGACCCAAACCTACATTTTCACCTCTTAAGCAGCCAAAGGCATGAGTTCCTCCGGCTGTTTAAAATCTTCTCCTCGCAGCACCACCCAAATGCGACGTGCTGTCTTATTGGCTAAAGCCACTACCGCCCGATTACCTCCTCGACGGTCGGCTAAGTTAAATAGCCACTGACTCGTTCTATTTATGACGCGTTTGCCTGGATCCTTATGGTTTCGCTTCTTGTTAGCCGCTATTGCAACAGACCGAGCCCCGACCACGAGTAATCGCCTTAAACCCAGCCTCATTCATTTTTGAAAAAAATGAATGAGAATAGCTGGGCGAGCGCAATCTTGGCGGAGCCAAGTTGCGCCGTAGAAGACAACAAACTCCTAAGTGCCGAGCGTGTGAAAGTTAAG
>JBILFA010000201.1:0-3433 GCA_044351795.1 Bdellovibrionota bacterium
GTCAGCCTTCACAAAAAAATCCTCAATGTATCCCAGAGGATACATCTCCGGTTTGTTTGTTCGTCTTCCTTGTCTCGCTCCCTATCTCGCCGCCCTCGCGACGAAGAGACTTTTGAGATGGGTTCTATGTTGTCTATCCTTTTCATCACCGTACCCGATCGATTTCGGAATATGAGGGAACCAGCCCCCAGACCGAGTCCGAATTCGATCAGGTCGTACCACTCTACTGCAACCGACAGACCGGCGGCCGGGGTCATGAGTGACTTCCGACCAACGAGGATCTGCTCCACCGAGCGAGATGAAAGCTCATGTCGGCCCTTTAAGAGAGCCCACGGCAAGCAATACACAGCGATGTAGATCGCAGCTATCACTGCCAGGACCTTCCAAAATCCGACGTTCACCGTGGTCTTGAGCCCCTGGAAGAACTCCAGGATCTCGCCCAGTATGGGCACGTCAAGCTTCAGATGTATCAGTTCGGCTGACGTGAAAAAGAGCCCAATAATGAGCCCAAGGACGCTCGCTCCCGTTAGGTTTATGTCTTTGGCAAACACCAAGACATAAAGAAAAAACGTGAACACGGCGATCCAACCCGCCGCGCTGTCGCTTTCTTTCGGTCAACTAGATACAGCGCGGCAGCTTCGATGCGTGGCTGCACAATCCGATTCCAGTATTCAGTGATTATGTTTCGACACTCGTCTCGATACTCAGAGAGCTGGGTGGTGAATTGTGTGCCGACGAGGTCAGGTAGTTGCTCTGCTGCATCGGCGAGATCGCCAAGCAGGATGATAGCCTCTTGAACGAGAGAACGTCCGCTGGAGGCAAGGTCAGAGTAGTGTTTGAAGCTGCTCAGAATACAGTACAGTTGGATGGAAAGGGTTGGATTTGTGTTATGCGCCTGTGTTTTTAGAATCCCCGCCGTTATGTCGCAGAAAGCTTGTCCTTGTGGTCCACCCGTTGCTATCGCCGTCTGTGCTACGGCGCGAGCGCACGTGTCGACGAACTCGTTGGATGCCAGTGACGAGAGGAACACGTCTCTCACTCTGTTCAAAAGATAGTATGGAGCACGGCTGAAGGAGGTTCTTGGCGGCGCCTATGCTCTTGTTAACAGTCGCCTCGAAATGCTTTGAGTCGAGCGACTTAAAGAAAGCCTCTACCTGGTGCATAGCACTTTCATAGTCGACACATCCCGACAGGCCCGTTCTACCAGTTGGTCGAGGCTGGATACCCTACTGAGGCTAGTTACTGGAAGTCATTCGGAAACCACTTCTTCCACTCACCAGGACGACCTTCCTGCGTATAGAAGGTCTCGTATTGATAGTCCCCGAGCACGACTATCTTAGCTGCCGCAACGATGAAGCCCGGTCGATCGGGCTGGCTCGGTGTTAGGTAGAGTCGTGATGGGGGAACGGGCTCGAGGATTACTCCCTGATCGCCTGGGTCCTTTTTGACACGCAGGCCTTCGGTCGGACCTAGACGATATACAGCAGCGTCAGTCAAACAGAGCGACTCTACCCGTATCGGAAAAGAAAACATGTCCGGCTTCGAGGGGATCAAGCACAGCTCCGGGCGGCTCGCCTGCGGGCCGAATGGGTGGATGTAAGCAAGGAGCATAATGGGCCAAACCTGATACCGTTAGACTCTCGAGGAATAGGATTAGCAATATCCTGAAAAGGGAGCGCAATAATCTCGATATGTCTCCCCGTAGACCTTGGGAGTGCTGGGAAAGTCTACCAGTTACAACGTTGTCGCTCTTCTTGATTCCCGTTCACAGGTTGCAGCGATATCGGCCTACTTCCAACAAACAGGTCCGAGCGCTGCCCAATATAACCTCGCTCATCCCCAGCTACACCCGCGCTCAATATGGTGTCGAGTTCGTTCGCCCCCTCGGCACATCGGAGGGCAAGAAAACGGTTACTGGCGTGTACTAGTGCCTTTCCTGCTGTGCACCGCACGGGAGGCTCTAGGTCCCACAAAACGTCCGATACTCGGCAGGATCGCGAGATCCCATGTAACGATCCTCCGGCCACTGGTCCGGGCGCTGCATCGTCGCTACTAGATCGTGTAGGGGAGTAGTGTCTCCCCCTGAGACCGCTGCGCGGAGCGCCTCCTCTACGATCTGATTTCGGGGAACAACTTTGTGGTTTACCGGAGCAGTAGTCGCTGCGCTGCGCCACTGTGCGTGCCAATCGAGGAACTCCCTATCGGAGATGCTCGCAGATTCACGGGTGAGTCCTGCGAAGGTGTTTGTGTAGTCGGCTCGAGAACGGTACATCCAGTCCAGGAGGGGCTCGAGCGCGCCGAATGCACCACCGAGCTTCCTGGTCATCACCTTCTCGTACGCTTGATTGTACAGCGTAGGGAACTCCCGTAGACACTCCTCGGCGATCCCGATCGCCGATTCTTTGGACGCAGCCAGAAGAGGGAGCAGCGTCTCTGCAAAGCGCGCGAGGTTCCACTCCATGATAGCCGGCTGATTACCGTAAGCGTATCGACCGCGCTGATCGATCGAACTGTACACCGTAGCCGGGTTGTATTCGTTCATGAAGGCACAAGGACCGTAATCGATTGTTTCGCCGGAGAGCGCTACGTTGTCCGTGTTCATCACCCCGTGGATGAATCCTACCGCCATCCATTGTGCAATCAGGCGTGCCTGTCGTGAGATAACCTCTTCCAAGAGTCTCACGTAGCGATTCGAAGCCGTCTTGAACTCGGGAAAATGACGCTCGATTGTAAAATCTGCGAGCACTCCAACATCATCATCACTCGCATATTCAAATGACCCGATCCTGAGGTGGCTCGCCGCTATTCGCACCAGAATCGCTCCCGGCTCCATCCCGGAACGCAGCACCGACTCCCCCGTGGTTAAAACCGCCAGGGACCTCGTCGTGGGAATACCGAGTGCTGCCATAGCTTCAGAGATGATGTACTCGCGAAGCATCGGCCCTAGGAGAGCTTTGCCATCGCCCCTGCGCGAAAATGGCGTGCGGCCAGAGCCTTTGAGCTGCACATCCCAACGCTTCCCATCGGCACCGATGAACTCTCCGAGCAGTATAGCCCTTCCATCTCCAAGGGTAGTGTAGTGCCCGAACTGATGTCCGGCGTATCCTAGCGCTAACGGAATGGTGCCCGGGCTCAGCTCTGCACCGGACAGTATGCGATCGTCGCGAAGCTCAAACCCCAGCTGGCGCGCAAGATCCTCGTTGAAAACCACCATGCGAGGGTATGGCGGAACCTCAGGACGAGCTTCGCGATAGAATTTCGCTGGCAATGCCAGATAGGACGGAGGTACTAACATGGGCGCCTGTTCAATTAACTCTTTGCTCCGATAAAAGGTACACCCTCAAGCTCGGGCGAGACACTATCTGTTCATAGCCGTGATCCTTGGCGTAGGAATCAAAGCGCAGATCGTAGTTTCCCTCCTGGCCGGTGATGA
>JBILFA010000111.1:0-12079 GCA_044351795.1 Bdellovibrionota bacterium
TCCACTCCGACAGCAACTGCTACAAGTACTCCGGTGCCGCCGACTGCAACACCTACGTACACTCCGACAGCAACTGCTACGAACACTCCGGTGCCGCCGACTGCAACACCTACGTACACTCCGACAGCAACTGCTACGAACACTCCGGTGCCGCCGACTGCAACCCCGACGTACACTCCGACGACAACGCCTACGGCGACGCCATCAGGAACCAGTACCCCGACGCCCGAATCGACCATCAGTCCAACGACCACTGCTACACCGTCACCGACCCCGTCAGCAACAGCCACACCAACTGCTGAACCGACGAGCACTACAACGCCTCCGGGAACGCCAACTCAGACCCCAAGTCCGATACCGACTCCGGTGCCGACACCAACAAGCTCTCCGACACCAGATCCCGGACAGGACGACGAGCGAAGTCTTCAGGCTCCCAAGGAAAGCAATAAAGACCAAGGAAGGTATTACGGGTCGGACGTCGTTGTGTTCAACCAGAGGAGACAGCGGAACGTAGAATTCCTCGTTCAGCTCTCTGGAGAGCAGGGAACGGGAAGGGATGAGATGTACGAGGGCTCCCTTGGAGCTGTAGCGGGAGCGGGCGTCGGTGTTCCGAGTCCCGGTGAGCGGGGGGCGATTATTGCCGTGTACGGGAATAAGGAGGGTGCGCTCTCGTGGAATAGTGTCGACTTTGCCTCGATGGCATCTCGCCACCTTTTCGACTTCGGAGATACGAGCGAGCAACCTGTAGTAGGTTGTCATCTGGACCGCACCCTCATTCCGGCAGTCGTAGGCCAACTCGGAAAAGCCAAGGTCTTCCGATACCAGGAAAGTCGTGACGGCATCACCACGGCGCTGGTTTTAGGGAACACGATCAAGGCTCCGATGTGCTCGCCGCTACACAAGGGACGAACCTTCCTCTACTACCTGCTCCAGAATAGAGGTAACACCTTCTCGGTCGGCGTCGACCTGGCAACCTCCGCCCCAACCAGGGCAAGAGTGCCGAGATTGTGGAGAGACCCTCGTATGTTCGTCATTCCCGGTAACGCCGACACTGATCCGTCACCAGTACTTTTTTTCTCACGGGGACGCGTCCCCACGCTCGCAGTTCGTTCCAACAAAACCCTGAGCTGGACTCGATTCGCGCTCAGGGAATTGCGGACAACGAGAAGCGTCCGCTCTTTTGCATTTGGCAGGTTGGCCGACGGGCAGGTTTGGATCCGCCTCTACACGGGAAGTTCGCAATATTTTAACTTCGAGTTCAACCCCCATACTCTCAATTAGCCCAGGAGGCAGTTGTCCGAGGGCTGAGGGAGTGAGTTCCGATCGATACGAGATGCACCGGCGCAAAATGATCGGCACCCAAAATCAGAAAGTTCGGCAGGGTAAAATCAAAATATTCGGCAGTTCGAGAGATCCTGCGATGACATGGCTCCCGTAGTCTTTAAAAGAGCGAGGATCTCGCTTCTCGTGCTCATACTGTCGTATCCTAAGATTGAGGGCGAGGCGCTTCATCACTATCCTCAACTCGCAGCGGAGGTGTTGATGTACGGACTTGAAAGGTGTTCGAGTCTCTCCTCCCAATCTCTTCAACAAGAGATTCGCAGTAAATACGTCTTCGATGAACACGGTGTATTGCAGGGTGAAATAGGCCTAAAGATACTCAAGGACGGGAGCTTCGTTCGACTCGAAGGCTAACGCTGCTCGGTAAGCCACTCGAGATATCGGGTGGTTCCCATCGTCTCCTGTCCCGGTTGAGTTCTCCACCGTTTGTGAAACCACACCCACTGCTCGGGATAGCGACGTATTAACAGCTCGAGTCGTCTGCTGTACTCCGTCAGGATTGATGCACTTTCAGCGTCGTCTTTGATCTCCTCCACAAAGAGCTCGAAGGAAGAAGAACCGGTCTGAAAGATGAAAGCGGTTACGAAGCGAGCATTGAATTTCTTTCCGAGAGCTACAAGAGATGAAGGGGTCTTCGCGGGCGTTCCGAAAAAGGGCACGTAGTCGCTCTCGACACGGGTGTCCTGATCGATAAGAGCGGCAAGAACTCGTTTCTCCCGCAAGCAATGTACGATGCGCTTGAGTCCCGAACGGTCAGAGCGCCAGATCGTTTCTACGCCGTAGGAGTCTCGGATACTTCTCAGGAGCTCCTGAGCAACGGGGCTGCGCGCTTCCCGTCCAATCGTGGTGACACCGACTCCACGTGCGATGACGTATGCTGCCAGGAGGTCCCAATTTCCAGTGTGTCCGGTGAGCGCTACGATCGGGCGCCCTTCGGCTAGCCAGCCCTCGACCACGTCCCAATTCTGACACGTAATGTGAGAAAGGGGGGACAGCGTCATAGGCTTCAGGTTGAGCACCTGAAGCATGTAGCGTCCCGCATGGGCGAACACTCTGCGACTCAAGGGCCCCGAGCGTTCTACTCCCAGGAATCGAGTGAGTTGGAGCCGCGTTACCCGCTGCTCCCGGGTGGGAATAAAGCCAGCGATGAACCCGAGCCTCCATCCGAGAGTGCTTCGTATTGAAAACGGCAGACGTGAAATGAGGGAGAGCGCCCAGAGAGCAAGGCGACCTACCATCGAAGTGCGAGCAGTTACATGATCGATGGTGTCATTGGAATAGGGAGGCGAACTCTTTACTGTGGCATCGACCATTCGGCGTCGTCATCTTTTCTCTGATTTTCACGGATACCGGACATGAGGATGAATTCGGCAACCCGATCCGGTACGAGGAGTCCAGCGAACTCTCCGTTGTGGTGTACCATGACAGCGGGACTCCCGGTATCCTCAAGCATCGAATACGCCTCTGCGAGAGGATGTGTCCCTTCTACCGCCGGGATAGAGCGGTTCATGATCGCCGATACGTAGGCGTCCGGCTTGGTGGCGGAGTGTTGCAAAATTTCGTCACGCAGCACTACCCCAAGGAGCTCGGAACCCATCACGACCGGGTAGAGGGGCTGAAGTGAGGTGAGGGCGACCCTCAATGCTCTTGAGACGGTTGTTCCGTGTTGCAGGGTTTCCAACCTTGCACGAGGAATCATGGCATCCTGGGCGCTAAATGCCACCGCCACAACTCGGCTCTCAGCTCTCACATACTCCTGAATCGCTGCGAAGAAGATAATGAAAGATATAATGAATAGAATCGGCTGCTCAAAGGCTAAGGCTACTACCGCAAGCACGAAGCAGATCGCCTGGCTGATGCGTGCTGCGATGAGTGTTGGATTCTTCACCTTCAATAAGTTCAAAGTCGCGCGCAGCACCCGTCCTCCGTCCATCGGGAAGGCTGGTAGCATATTGAAAACCGCCAATGCGATGTTGGTTATGAAAAGGCGTTCGGGCATCCCGATCATCGTATCAGGAGTTACAGGCGCGCTTGGAAGTGTCACGAACGGATAGAGGATGCCGGCAATGACCACGTTTACCAGTGGGCCGGCCACGGCGATGATCAGTTCGGCTTTCGGAGCCGGTTGAGAAAGTAAGCTGGCGATACCCCCAAAAGGGTACAGGGTTATATCTCGGGTCTGTACACCGAAACGCTTGGCCACCAGGGCGTGCCCCAACTCATGGAGCAGGACACATACGAACACCATGACCACGAAGAACGCTTCGTAGACCGGTTTTGTCTTGGTTGCCCCAAACGCTAACCACACGACCAATATGAGAAAGGTTAGGTGTACTCGGATCGGTATTTTGGCGATGGTCCCGAGCTCGAGCACCCACAGAGAACGCGTTTTTTCCACAGTTACCTCTTTGGCCATGGTACACAGATCAGAGAATAATTGGTACAGGATCCCCGACAAGGGGAAGTGATGGGCCTGATCCCCTTCAGTCTCTAACGAAGTCGGCTGTGGTACTTGACTTCCCGGTAGAGCCTTGTTTTGTAGCACACATTCGTTGAGTATACGCCTATCTGGCTGATACAAACCGTCAAAACAGGGTGGTATCGGAGACTGTATCGCAAACTGTGGATGATAGTTCACAGCACGTGAACGTGCTCGTGCTCGTAAACGTGCACCTACCCGGAATCTAAGCACTTTCGGGTACGTTTACGTTCACGAGCACGTGCAGGTGCACGGTCCATACACACTTTCTGTTACAGTCTCGGGTATCGAGGCAAAGGAGGATCATGACAGTTCAAAAGATAGGGGTCGTCGGGCTCGGGTATGTGGGATTGCCGCTCACCTTGGCGCTTGGGCGAGCATTTCCCGGTACCATCGGGTTCGATGTCAATCAGAGCAAGATAACCGCGCTGCATGCCGGTGAGGATCCGACCAAAGAAGGGCTTGAAGCGGAGATTGAAAGCTCGACCGTTGAGTTTACCACCGACCCCACTTCACTCAAGGCGTGTGATGTGGTGATAGTAGCAGTGCCCACCCCGATCGATGACAATCGACAACCCGATCTCGAGCCTCTGGTCAAAGCGAGTACCTTGATAGGAAAACATCTGAAGCGGGGAGCGGTAGTTGTGTATGAATCTACCGTGTATCCAGGAGTGACGGAGGACGTGTGCGGTCCGATCCTCGAATCTGAGTCAGGCTTCCGTCAAGGAGAGGGCTTTTTTCTCGGATACTCCCCCGAGCGTATCAATCCCGGGGATAAGGAGCATACCTTGGAGCGGATAGTGAAGGTTATCGCCGGAGAGGATGATGCCACTACCGAGCGGATCGCCGAGGTGTACGGTGCGGTCGTCAAAGCCGGGCTGCACCGCGCCAGCTCAATTCGGGTGGCCGAAGCGGCGAAAGTTATCGAGAACACTCAACGAGACCTCAATATAGCGCTGATGAACGAGTTGGCTCTGATCTTCGATCGCATGGGTCTGCGCACCAAAGATGTTCTGGAGGCAGCGGGAACCAAGTGGAACTTCCTTCGTTTCTCGCCGGGATTGGTCGGAGGACACTGCATCGGTGTTGATCCATATTATCTGACAGCGAAGGCTCAGCAGCTTGGGTACCACCCGCAAGTGATCTTGGCAGGGCGTCGCATCAACGACGATATGGGCAAATACATCGCCCAGCGTGCTGTGAAATTGATGACTCACTCAGGTATCGCGCTCAAAGGCGCTCGGGTCGGAATTCTTGGTGTGACCTTTAAAGAGAACGTGACTGATACGCGTAACAGCCGCGTTCCAGATATCGCTCGAGAACTCGAGGAGTTCGGCATCAAACCATACGTATGTGATCCGCTAGCAGAAGCCGATGATGTGCACGAGGAATACGGTATAGAACTTCACCCGTGGGAGAAGCTCTCGGACTTGAACGCGGTCGTGCTTGCAGTAGCGCACGATGTGTTCAAAACCAAGCCGGTAAAGGAGATCCTAGGTTTGCTTGCTAACGGTGGGGTGATAGTAGACATCAAGTCAATGCTGGATCCAAAGGATATCCCTGCACACGTTGCCTACTGGAGTTTGTAACGATGAATGGTTCCTATTCGCAACGCAGGTGGCTCGTCACCGGAGCCGCCGGGTTTATTGGGTCTCACCTTGTCGAGCGGCTCGTGACGCTTGGACAGCAGGTAGCGGGCATCGACAACTTCTCTACCGGTAAGCAGGCAAACCTCGATGCGGTTCAGCGCCAAGTGTCGGATGAATCGTGGAGTCTCTTTTCCTTCGTCAAGCAGGATATCCGCGATCGCGAAGCAGTGATCCGCATGGTCGAGGAGTTCAAGCCCGATGTTATCCTGCATCAGGCGGCGCTCGGTTCCGTGCCTCGCTCTATCGCTGATCCAACAGCCTCGCATGAATCGAACGTAGATGGGTTCATCAACATGCTCGAGGCGGCTCGCAAAGCCGGAACAAAGCGTTTCGTGTACGCATCATCGAGTTCGGTGTACGGCGATATCGAGGACTCTCCTAAGGTGGAGAGTAGGCTCGGTGAGCTTCTTTCACCATACGCAGCTACCAAGCGTATCAATGAAGTTTACGCTCAGGTATTCGGCCGTACCTATGAGATGGAGACGGTCGGGTTACGATATTTCAACGTATTCGGACCACGTCAGGATCCTGCAGGACAGTATGCCGCTGTCATCCCGAGGTGGCTCGCTGCTGTGTCGGCGCTCCAGCCTGCTACAGTGTATGGCGATGGATCGACTTCGCGTGATTTCTGTTATGTCGCTAATGTCGTTCAGGCTAATATCCTGGCGGGAACGGTGGATGCTGGAAACTCCGTCATCAATAGCGTTGTAAACATCGCCTGTGGGGCAACCACCTCTCTCATGGAGTTGTTTGAATTGATTCGCGATGAAGTTGCGCGCCAGAAGGGGCTCGACGTTCAAACCATACCTGCTCCTCAGCAGGAGCCCTTCAGGAAGGGGGACATCTTGCATTCAAAAGCCGATATCTCTTTTGCCAAGGAGGCGCTCGGCTATCACCCCTCACATACGGTGGAAGAGGGGATCGTAGAGTTAGTGCGCGCATCGCTTTAGGTGTCTTGAGGAGCGTCATCGCGGTTCGTTTGAGCGCGCGACTAAGTGTTTGTATGCGATGCACGCGGATAGAAGACGGCGAGCGTTACGTCTTTGTCAGCGTTAACCTCCTGGAATTATGGTCTTAATGTGACGATGCCGCGCTCTTGATAGCTCTTCGGCTATTTGTTGCATATCGGTTACAAAAAGCAACTTTCGGTCCATAAGCCCTGTTTTACAGGAATAGGTTTTATTTGGTATCCTGGGTCTAAGTGTTTGGTGTTCAAAGCTTAACTTATTGTTGTTTGTCGTCGATTCCTTGCCCCAAGTAAGGGCTTATTTCCGAGTGGGGGTACGTGTGGTGAGTAGTTCAAGTGTGGCTTGTAAGCCTGACGAGAGAGGTTCTGTTTCGAATCTATTGGCATCTCCGTTTTCTAGCTCTGTTGTTTCCTTTGCATCGGTTTCCGAGGCGTCTTTAGCAAACTTCGTGCTCCATCCCCTTGAGGAGCAGGCTTTGGGTGAGGCCGTGTCGCCGAAGCGTCGACGTGATTTTACGTTAGGTCGAGCAGCCGCGCGCCAGGCTCTCGAAGGAGTTGGTTTCCCGGTGGTCTCCCCGGTTCTTAGAGGTGAACACCGAGAGCCACTGTGGCCCGTGGGGATCGTTGGGTCGATCGCTCACAGCGGTGGCTACGGCGTTGCTGCGGTTGCATGGCAGCAGGATCTTCCAGCGGTCGGTATCGACATCCAAGCGATCGAGGATCGCTACACGGACGAGTTGATAGCGCGCTTTGCCGATCCGGACGAGTTTGATTGGGTGCGCTCAGATCCGGAGCGGCGCACGGAACGGGCTGTGAAGCTTTTTTCCGCAAAGGAGAGTGTCTTCAAAGCACTGTATCCGCTCGGGCGAGTCTGGTTTGCTTTCGATGTAGCTCACCTGACGTCGAAGGGTGATGAGCTGGGTTTTTCGGCCGCTGTTCGTCTTCCGGCTCTGTCGAGCGGCATCATCCACATGGATGTCGGAGTGTCCGTGGTCGATGGATACGTTCTTACTGGGGCGTGGTTGTCGCAGCCGTTGCCGATCGCCAACGGGAGAGCTTAAGCTGATCGAACGATCTTGCCGCTGTCTGTCAGCGGCAAAAAATCTACAATCCTGATCTCGCTCGGAACCTTGTAGGTCGAAAGACGTTCGGCGCAGTATTCGGTGACATCCTGCAGCGGGACTACGATTCCCGGATGGGGGACGATCTCAGCCACGACCACTTCGCCCAGCGTTGCATGCGGAACCCCAAACACACGCGCAGACTTGATACCCGGGAATGAGACCAATACACCTTCGACCTCCTCGGGAAACACCTTGTTTCCCGAGGAGTTGATAACGGACTTCTCTCGTCCACACACCACAATGGAGCCGTCAGGGGCTTGCATGGCGACATCGCCGGTGAGGAACCAGCCGCCGTGTACCACCACCTCTCCGCATGGACGGTATGGAGCAAGATAGGCGTCGAACATGCCTTGGCCCTTCACGCCCAAGCTTCCGATGCATCCTGCCGGAAGTGATTGATAGTGCTCCGATAAGATAGCTACCTCGTATCCCGGTAGAGGCTTTCCGACTGAAGTGTTCGACCCCACACCGGTATTTTGATTGCCGAGAGGCAACCCAACTTCTATTAATCCATAGAGCTGCTCCACTGGAATTTTGAAACGAGCGTAAAAAGCCCGTGCATGTTCCGCGCTCAGACCCGAGGAGGTCGATGTGATGCGAACATGTGCTGGCAGTGTTACGTCATCCGGTTCGTAAGCTAACATCTGCACAATGGCCGGAGATGCGTACATAAGTGCGCTTCCGTGGCGCTGCACGCTCTCGCAGATAGCACCTGCCGAGAGCGAATCGGGAAGCACAACCGTCACTCCATACCGAACGTAGGTGAGGATTGAAACAACGAAGTGGTATGCCATGGAAAGCACCCAGGTGACTCGGTCCCCTGGACACAACCGTAAGCCTTGGACCGCTGCGGCGCTGCGCTCGGCGACGCTGTGATGAGAGAGGACCACTCCTTTTGAGCTTCCGGTTGTGCCGGAGGTGAAGCGAATGACCGCAGCATCAGGAACACCACTGGCGACTCGATGATAGAACTCCTTGGCCCTCGTAATAAGCGTGAGGCCGTGCAGCTCTAAGGTGGTGTGTCCACGCACCTCGTGCTTGAGCGAGCCGTCGTGCAAGATAGCCGCTACGGGAACCAAGTCGATAACTCGTTGGAACTCTTGTTGCTTCAGTTGATGCGAGATCGGCATGACGACCGCTCCACATCCGAGTCCTGCGAAGAGTCCGATAATAAACTCGGCGCTATCTCGGGCTACCAACCCTAATCCGAGTCCAGGACGTATTCCGAGGGCCTCGAGAGCGCTCCTCACCTCCAAGGCCCGCTCGAACAGCTCCCGGAACGAGAGTTGCTCGTGCGACGAGATGAGCGCTGGCTGCTCCGGCCACCGTGCAGCGGCATCGCTGAGGAAGGAGAATACGTTCATAGTGAAACTTTAGCCGTGAGGGGGAAGAGAGTCAAAAAGGGTCGCAAAGTCGTTACTGCGAGGAGATCGGTACCGCCGTTGTATAGGTCTCGTGTCCCTGAGGTGTTGCCAAGATGAGCTTGAATTGCACGATATTGGGGAGCCGTACCGCTTTATCCTCGGGCCATGAGCTCGACCACTCTTCGGTCCTTTTGTCGTAGAATTGAAAGCCCAAAGACACGAGGTTTTTCGTAATTGGAAAACGGATCGTCCCTGCGCAGGCCTGGGTAGCCGGGAGTCTATGCGGAACTTCCTCACGAATGAGCAGGAAGGTCTTCTCTCGAGCCTCCCTCTGATCGGGATCTTCTGCGACACGGTAGGTGATCTGAACGATACCTGAATGGGTGCCTCCGTCCGGGATGTATTGACCGGCTTCCTTCGCAAGAAAGGTCAGGGTGGGGCCCGCATCAATCGAACTTTCTTCAGCTTTGAACACCAGCCGCGGGCCGGAGTTCTGCGCCGAGGTTGCGCTCGCTGCCGCGGCTCCTGCTGGTACCGGCCCTAAGGAGTCGCACGGTGGGAGGAGCGCCCGTTGCGCGGTCGCGAGTTGTATTTCGCGTGCGACACGGGTCAAGACCGAGTTGGCGATGAACATCCCGTCCCGCTTGTCGTCGAGCAGGAGTTTTGCCTCAATCAGCCCTCGGATCGTTTTGTAGTTGAGGAGCACCATGACCGAAAGGATAGCGATAGCCAGTGTTACCTCTATCAAGGTGAAGCCGCTGCGAGGGATCCGTCTGTAGCTACGCTCGTGGATCATCACACCGGATCCTTCTCCTGGCTCGGAATGAAATACAGAATGGTGAAAACTTCGTCTGGAGTCGGGCCCCAGGCGATATTCAAGGTAATCTTGTTCATCGCATTCTCTTCGATGTTGTTCCCCGGGGGAGTCCACGGTTCTATCAACACTGAGGCGTTCAAGGACTCCAAGGCGAGTCGCTCCTGTTCGTCGTTGCCGGCTGGAACTCCGAGTTGATTGAGAACGGTAGGCACTGTGCCTTGAAGTTGGTTGGCAAGACTTAGGTCGTCCTGGTTAATCTCTATCATAGATATGATACGTCGCGCCGCCAGCATCGCTTGCTGAGTATTGCGATCGTATATCAGTCGTTGGACGGCTGAGCTTTCGAGCCCTATCAAAACACTCGTTGCTGCAGCAAGAAGCATAACTGCGATGATAACCTCGATGAAGGTGAAGCCCCGTTCGCGCCGCACTACTTCTTCTCCTTACCGAGGGTCCACTGAAAATCTCTGTATTCTCGGAACACTTCGGCAACGCCGGTCCATGGGTTGACCAGTATAGTTACGTGACTGCTGTCGGCCATTGCGAGGTGGATTACCCCAAACTCCGATGCTCCGCGCGGGGAAAATAACAGGAATGGATTATCCCGCTTGTCGTCGGGGGTTACTTTGCCACGAGGAGTGACGATGTCCTCGAAGATCATCGTTGAAGGAAGCTGCGTAGGCTCTGCCAACGATGGAAAGGAGGGTGGGGGGATCATGGTCGTATCACCGTCGAGGCTTGGGCTTAGAAGAGCGGCGAGCTCTAACTTGAGCGGTGCAACGTTTACACCGGTTTGATTGGTAGAGACCCTGTCTTCGACACGCATTACCCCTACTCGGTAGGAGTTGTGCTCGAGATCGAATTCCACTCGATAGAAGGCTTGATCCATGACCGCCTGGTTGTTCAGAAACACCACCAGTTCACTCAATCGTCGCACCGCCGATTGCTCCTTCCAGAAATCAAAGGTGCCGAGGCGAACGACCATCACGGAGAGCATCAGGCCCACAATAACTATCACGAGCACCAGCTCCATGAGAGTGAAGCCTCGCTCCTTATCCTGATGGCAGAGGTGCCGGAGCGATCGGTTCATGGTTGGTATGAAGATCCTTAGGGGCCCTTGATGACGATGTCGAGATCCGATCCCGTCCCGCCTTCTCGGCCGTCTGAACCGAGGGATTTTAACTCATAGGACCGACCACCGTCGAGCAGTCGATACTGGATAGGATTACCGAACGAGTCGCGCAGATCGTCTTGATCTACGCCAGCTGCCGAAAGATCCTGCGGCAAGGTGTTGTTCTTGAGTTGAAACATCAGGAGTGGCTCCTTGAGGCGATTGAGCATCTGCTCACTCAACTGTGCTTTGGCTTGGCTGCTCGCTTTGAAGAGGTTTTTGGTGAGGAACGACATCACCAGGGCTAAGATGATGAGAACGATTATGATCTCGACCAACGTCAGACCTCTCTCTTCTCGGAGGGTAGCTCGTATCGACCGAGCCGAGCTGTTCAAGTTGCCAGCAGCATTCATATAATTACCTCTTCCACGCATACCCCTATGATTTGCACGTTCATCAGACGTCCGCAATCGGTAAAGGCTTCAGCCTATTAACCCGTAATCTGATGTGCTTGGGGCGTCGCCCGGCTCAGGTGAGCTTGCTCGCTTGAGAGAATAATAAAAACGTAAGGTTTTTGAATCCACTCTGGTGTTTTGAGGCTTATATTTCCTTGTAGCTAGGTTATTGCCAAGCTGGGGGAAGTCGGTTACACCAAAGATAAAGATAGGGTAATTTTTTTGTGGAAGGCTCGAATGAAAAAAGCAGTTGCACTTTTACTGGTAAGTCTCTTAGTAACCGGGCTCGATGTGGTCTCGGCAGAACGTAGGACTCGGCCGTCAGTAGCTAAAGCGAGCCTCAATGAGGTCTGTCCGTCCTCTATTCGAGAAGATATAGGCAGCAATTATTTCTATAAAAACAACAAGCCGATACGGGCAGGCTCGGCGATAAATGCACCGGTCATCGGTCAAAATCCCGTCATTACCCTTGCGGGTCAGGCGGGTCGAGGACCTCGAATCTTCAAAAAATCAGGTATCCTTTATTCAACCAACGGAGTGCAACTAGCGATTCTAAAACCATTTCCTTGTCGTGCAGACCATTGCACAGGTCGAGTCGTAAGTTCGACACAGACCGCGGTGCTCCGCCGTGCCGCCGTTCGGGCTTCGGGGAGTGCTGCTGGATGGATTAAGGTGGGTGGTCGGTGCGTAGCCATACCAGATATCGGGGGTTGTTACGGTGCAGGCGTGAATAAAGGCCGCCCGCTCTGTGATCGCATCGTTAAATAAGTGA
>JBILFA010000202.1:0-3387 GCA_044351795.1 Bdellovibrionota bacterium
GGGCGCGGACTCATGATCGGGATCGACATCGACCCCGGCGCAGGAACGGCGAAGGATTTCTGCAAAAAGCTCAAATACGAAGGGGTTCTGTGTAAGGATACTCGTCAGCAGACGATTCGCGTGGCTCCGCCGCTCGTTATAACGCGCGAAGAGATCGACGTAGCCTTAGAGCGTTTCGCAAAGGTCTTGAGAGGCTAGGAGATGCCTTTCAAGGCTCTATCATCGGTGAAGTATCTCCCGAACTCATTAGCCAAAAGATCCGGTAGTGAGATGTCTTCAGCTTTGACGAGCCCTTTGCGTTTTCCGAGGTTTCCCTGCAACAGAAGATCAACGGCAGCGCACGCGCCAGCGGCGGTAGTCACCTGAATCGCTCCGAAGTGTTTGCCAGCGATCGCTTGGTTGTAGACGGTGCTGGCATAGGTCTTCTGGTAGAATCGTCGGCCGAGCATGCCGGTCACTTCGACTAGGATCATACACTTGTCCTGTGCGGTTGTCGTTATTGAGCGTTCGAAGAGCTCCTTGAGCGAGTCTCGATTGTCTCGAAACCTCAGATCGTTCAGAAGAAAGGCCACTAACTCTCGGTGCCCTGGATACCGGATCGATTTGTAGTTGAGCTCTCGCACACGACCATCAAGGGTCTCACACAGCGTGCCCAGCCCTCCCGAGGTATTGAACGCTTCGTACTCATCGCCATCGAGCGAGAAGTGTTCGTAGCCCTCGAGGGGCAAAACGAAGAGTCGGGTGCCGTCTTGAATGACCTCGCATAGATTGCAGTACTCGTTGATGAGGCCGTCGGTAGACCAGGTCAGGTTGTATTTCAACCGATTGGTTGGATAGATCGGCAGCGCTCCTACGCGCATCTTCACCGTATCAAGGGAGTCGAAGAGCTTTATGAGATGAGCGGCTGCTATGCTGACGAATCCGGGAGCAAGGCCGCATTGCGGCATGAAGCACGATCGCTTCGAGCTCGCAGCGAGTTTGCCGATGAAGCGAGCGGATTCCACATCTTCGGTAAGATCGACGTAATGAACTCCGGCGTCTGAGGCGGCTTGAGCAACTTGGCTGTTGCAAAAATAGGGCAGGGCGCTGATGACCAAATCGCATCCCGCGAGAATAGACTGCACGCCAGCAGCGTCGCTTAGGTCCAGGCGGTGCGCTTCGGTAGAGGCCCAGTCTCCGGCGACTGTCTCGGCTCGTTTGAGGTCATGATCGCCGATCTTGACCTTGTATCGGCCCGATGAAGCGAGCAGCGCCGTAATAGACTCCCCGATCTTTCCCGAACCGAATAGTGCGACGGTGTGCATGGGTACTCTCGCTAGTGTGATGAGGGACTACAACCTACTCTCTGGATTGTACACTAGGGATGGGGGTATGAGCCTAGCCTGAATTTGCTATCGGACGGTCCTGCTCGTGTCTCGGCCGGGAGCCGTGCTAGCGGTCGCCAACTACCCGCAGAGACATTATCTCGGCCAAGGCCAACTGCTCCTCGGCTTGAGCCAACGGTATGGCGTAGTTAGCGCGTGAATGGGTCAAGCACGCTTTGACGGTAGCCTCAGATTGCGTCGGGACCGGGAGGTCCAGGGTCCGGCCCGAGAACGCCTCTTGCACTTCCCCGTCGACGCTCATCTTGAGGTAAAACTGCCTCAAAGGGAGGTTCAATAGATCGTCTGCGCCAAAGCGCGGTTTCAATTCATCAGCGACGATCCCTGCATCCTCCGATCCCAAGCGGAACGCAAGCAGACTCGAGACGTTTCCGAATACCGTCTGCTTTACGGAGCCGGGAAGTTGGCCCAAGAACTGGTTCGCAAAGGTCAGGCAGAGCCTGTACTTTCGGGATTCACTGAGAATCTCGCCGAACGAGTCGGTGGCGAAATTTTGAAACTCGTCCACATAGAAATAGAAGTCCTGTCGCGACTCAACCGGAATGTCGGCGCGCGACATGGCTGCCTCGTAGATCTTCCAAATGATCAAAGACCCTATCAGCGATGCGTTTTGAGCCCCAAGAACGCCTTTGGAAACTTTGAAGAGCAGGATCTTTCGATTATCGATGAATTCCCGAAAATCAAAGGTGTTTGTCGGCTGCCCAAGGATGTTACGAACCATGTCGGTAGCCAACAACTCATCGAGGTGGTTGAGTAGCTGCGACACCGGCCCTTCTTCGAACTCTTGACGACGGTTTGCGAAGTCGACCTCCCAGAAGCGTTTTACCGCTTCGTCGTCACTCTTTTTGAGGACCTGGGCGCGGAAGTCGTCATCCGACAACAGCCGCCGCAAAGACACGATACTGGTGCCGGGAACGTTCAGAAGCGCAACCATAGCGTAGCGCAGAACGTGATCCATTTTTTCCGACCAGGCATCTCCGATTGCGCGTTTGAACGTTTCAAGGAAGCTGAGCGTTACGCGCATCTTGAGTTCCGGTTTAATCGGAATCATAGGATTGAAGCTCGGCGGAAAATTGACGTCGCTGGGATCGAAGATTACAACGTCCTTGATACGGTTGCGCGGGATGCTTTTGAGCAGGTCATCTACCAGGTCACCGTGGGGGTCGAGCACGGCGCAGCCGAAGCCGTTCTCGATGTCGTTGCGAATAAGAAGCTGGAGCAGGCACGATTTGCCGTTACCGGATTTACCGAGTGCGTAGAGGTGCCGACGTCGGTCGAAGCGCCGTATGCCGAACGGGAGGGCATGGTCGCGGTAGTTCGTTACTCCGAACATCGATATCTGAGGATCGTTGGCTGCTGCAGGCAAGGTGCGAGGCGGTGGTGCTTTGCGGGAGAGCACGATAGTTGTATTCGGAAGAGTTCCACTGGAGGGCGGATGCCACAAGGTGCTCACTTCCAACGGCATACACAGGAAGGGACGGTCGAAGCGGCGTTCCTGCATCTTGAGCATAGGAGCTTTGCCGAACTGAATACGATCGAGTTTGAATTTGTTCTCGTCGGTGGAGTTGAAAATCTTCACGGCATTTGAGACGTGCACGATGTTCTGCGTCAAGCGCGCCTTTGCCTCGGCAATCTCACTGCGCGACGGTTTATCTGACAACTCGGTGAAGGAGGAGATGCGATAATTCACCCGGAAGTGACGTTTGAGGCATTTCTGTTTGACGAGCTCGGCGCTCTTGAGGTTGAGGTCTCTTTTGAGCCAGGTGCGGGTTCTGAAGAGTCTGGTGAAGCGATCGAAGTTGCGAGCTAGAGCGAGCTTACCTTGGTGAGCATAGGTATCAGGAACGGCTTTAGCGAGCACCTGCACCACCATCTTGTCGCCTTCGACGATTCGTGAGAGCGCTGTCACGATCGGTGCCATAGAGTCCCAGAGCAGTGCGGCAGCGGTTTGAAACGGATATATCTCAGGCCATTCCAAGCGCATGTCAGCGCCAGCTCCGAGGGT
>JBILFA010000112.1:0-11823 GCA_044351795.1 Bdellovibrionota bacterium
TCCTTCATGACACGCTTGATCGCGTTGATCGAGGTGATCTGGCTTCCTATGTGGAAATGGAGAAGCTTGATGCAGTGGTCCATACCCTTGGCTTTGAGCTGTTTGATCGCCTCAATGATCTCGTCCAGAGCGAGTCCAAATTTTGCGTTCTCGCCAGCAGAGCCCGCCCAGCGGCCCGCGCCCCGGTAGGTAGGATTCATGCGCAGCCCGATTTCAGGGGTAACTCCAGCAGCTTCACTAGCTCGTATAATCGTCTCTAACTCGTAGAACTGCTCGACCGTTACGACCGGGCGCAAGCCGAGTTTAGACGCCATCAAAGCTAACTCAATGAACTGATAGTCCTTGTATCCGTTACAGAGGAGGAGACCATTAGGATGATTGTGCAGCGCCAAAACGAGCAAAAGTTCGGGCTTGCTGCCTACCTCAAGGCCAATCATGCGGCCGTTGGCAGCCTTTCGGACACTCTCAACTACCTGGCGCTGCTGGTTCACCTTGACGGGATAGGTAAGCACGTACTTCCCCTGGTAGTCGAATTCCGCGATCGCTTTCTCAAAGGAGTCGTAGATCGTTTGAGCGCGCTGACGAATTATGCCGTCGAAGCGGATGAGATGCGGCGGTTTTACCCCGCGGCGAACGAGATCCTCTACGATGTTGTAAAGGTCGAGGGATGAGTCGTTTCCAGTCGGGGATACGGCAACGTTTCCTTGTTCGTTAATTTTGAAGAAGCCTGCACCCCAGCCGTCAATTCGATACAGCTCAGTGCTCTTTCCAGTGTTCCATGATTCCATGTCTTGTTCCCATTGAGAAAACAGTTACAGCTCTTTTGACCGGACAACGGCGCTACTACACATCTTCTAGAAAGCTAAAGCTTTAGGATACTAGCATACTGATCGGGACGGCGACTCTCGAAGAACCTCCACCCATCTCGGGCGTAGCGTGAATGCGCAAGGTCGACATCGGCGATAACAAGGCTTTCACTCTCAGTCCCGCGGGCCATAAGCTGCCCAAACCCGTTGCAGATGAAGGAGCCTCCCCAAAAGGCGGTCGCGCCCTCGATGCCTACCCTGTTAACGGCACACACAACGACGTTGTTGGCGATCGCATGACCACACTGAACGGTTTCCCATGCTCTCTGCCAATCCCCCTCCAATGGGTTAAGTCCCGCAACACGTCCTATAGCGGTTGGATAGAACAGGATCTCCGCTCCCATCAGCGCCAGACTCCGAGCGGCCTCGGGGAACCACTGGTCATAACAGATGAGAGTACCGATCTTTGCTACGCCCAGATCGAACACCTTGAATCCTTGGTCCCCGGGCTCGAAATAGTTTCTCTCGAAGAAAGCCGGATCGTGCGGGATATGGACCTTGCGATAGGTGCCCAGAAGGTCGCCGTTTGCATTAATAACCAGGGAGGTATTGAAGAGCTTTCCATGCGCGCTCTTCTCGTATACCGAGCCTCCGATGATGGCGATGCCGAGCTGGCGGGCTTCTTCACACAGGGTTGCTCCAACGGCTCCAGGGATCTCCTCACTGTAGTCGCGTTCGCAACGCTCTTCGACACAAAAGTATGGAGAACGGAATAGCTCGGGTAGACAGACGATGGCAGCCTTGCGTTCAGCCGCTTTCCGAATCATCCCCACAGCGCGCTCGAGATTGGCATCAGGCTCACCAGTCATCGCAAATTGAGCGAGGGCGACAGTGACGAGTCGGGGTGTCCAAGGTGTTTGATTCATTGCGAGCTATTACAACCTCTAGGGAAGTCTGATTAGTCCCGATGCCGACCTCCTGAAACTCTTTCCCTTCCGAGGTCATATGCGCATATGAAACATCATACCCCGAGGAATGCAATACTTCATGGTTGCGAGGGTGAAAAAAGTGTAGCAGCAGAGATAGTAGCAGCGGACGTATCCGTCACACTCCAAGCAGCATCCGGCTCCAGGAGTAGCTCTTTAAGCTGCGATTCGCGAAGAACGGCTTCTCTTCGCAGGAGCACGTATTCCGGGTTGTAGGGGCTGCGTCATAGAGGAGAGACGCTTGAGAGATCTTCTACCGAGATTGTCATAAAGGGCTTCGACGTTGTATTCCGCCATGATCTCCGAGTACGTCGCATCGTTGAGTTCGGGATAGTATCTTCGCACTATCCGGAGCTTGGTGAGAAAGAGCTCCTCGTGCCGTTTGTTCTCACTACTTCGATAAGAACGAAGTATCGCCGGTATCACTAGCTCGACCACGAGCGCTAAACAGATGATGAATGAAAGTCCCACAGCCATATTTAATTCATCGGCTAACGGCTGGTTTAGGATGACAGCGATTTGTCTATCAGAGAAAAGCTAAGGACCTCAATGGCTTGTGTACTTTCCTCAGTGTCTGGGTTAGGAAGGTGAAGGATGTAATGCGCACTGAGGCGTGTCATGCCATATGAGCCTCTCCGAAGTTCTGATGCTGGGTGTTTCAAGCTGGAGGGATGGCTGTGGTGAACCAAGGAATGACCGATGTTATGGTGACGAAAAGAGCTCAACTGCAGAGCGATGCTTCTCGCAAAACGTGGTGGATCGCTACAGGCTTGCTAATATTTATGGCACTGTTGTTTCTGGCTACCCATCTTTGGAGAGTTGAGGCGGGCTGGGTAGGGGCGGTGAGAGCTTTTAGCGAGGCGGCGATGGTCGGCGCTCTGGCTGATTGGTTCGCAGTAACGGCGCTCTTTCGTTACCCGCTCGGTATTCCGATTCCTCACACGGCGATAATTCCCAGCAATAAGAGCCGAATCGGGCGGAGTTTGGGGCAGTTCGTTCAATCCAATTTCCTTTCGCAAAAAGCTCTGGAAGGTGAGGTCGTCAACATCTCGGGAGCTGTAGCGCGTTGGTTGTCTGAGCCTTCGAATCGAAAGCGTATCCTTCGTCGAGTCCGAGTCCTCGTTCCGCGGTTGTTGGAGAACGTCGAAGAAGGAGAATTGAGAGCGTTTCTCGATAAGCAGGTCGAAGAGATCCTGAGTCGTGTTGACCTGGCGAAAACATCCGGGCGCCTACTCCGGCTACTCACCTCGAACGATATGCACGAGGTGGTTCTCGACGAGGTCGTTCGTCAGACCCGCAGCTTCTTTCGCGCTAACCAAGACTGGTTTCGGGCGCAACTTAGAGAGGCCAGTCCGTGGTTCGTACCTGACTTCGTCGATAAACGTATATTCGAATCAATCCTTAACAAGACCGAAGACACCCTCGGCAAAGCGCTCACCGACCGCAACCACGAGTTGCGTCGCAGGGTGCATGGCGCGATGCGAGACTTTATCGTCAAGCTCGAGATTTCGCCTGAAGCTCAGCGCAAGGGCGAAGAGATCCGTAAGATGTTATTGTCCAATGAGGTTTTCCGCGGATACATCAACTCCCTTCGTGATGCATTTGTGGAGGAGATAAAGGCGGATATCAGTAGCGATCGGTCACATGTCGCCGATGCGATCGAGAGAGTCCTCGCCAACTTCGTTACCACCATGAGCGCCTCTGAGGAGCTTCAGCAGAGGCTCAACAGGGGGATTCGCGGGGTGCTCAACATTTTGGCCGGAGAGCAAAGCGGGCATGTGGCCGACCTTATCTCCCGAACGATCGACTCGTGGGACTCTTCTACGATCGTGAGCAAGCTCGAGGAGCAGGTAGGTTCCGACTTACAATATATCCGCATTAATGGAACCCTCGTTGGAGGGCTTGTGGGGCTTTTACTGCATGTAATCCAACGTGTCCTACTTTAAGCGGCACGCGCACTGAAGCGTGGCATCGCACGCAGTTTGTCTCTCGCGTGTGACGAAAGGGTCATGGAGTACGATAGGCAGACGTAGCACGAAACCGTCCATGGAGACGGTTCCGTGCCGATTCGGGCGTTGGAAGCTTATCAACGCGTTGCGTATAATTTCGCCACTTCGTCCCAGTTTACCACGCTCCACCACGCGTCGATGTAATCAGCGCGGCGGTTCTGATAATGTAGGTAGTAGGCGTGTTCCCACACATCCAATCCGAGAACTGCGTATTTGCCTTCCATGACGGGATTGTCCTGATTCGCAGTAGAGGCTATCGAGAGCGTCCCATCTTGATTGGCAATAATCCACGCCCATCCGGATCCGAAGCGACCAAGAGCCGCAGTTTTGAATTTCGCCTTGAACTCGTCGAAGCTTCCGAAAGCAGCGTCGATCGCCTTTGCGAGATCTCCGGTCGGCTTGTCGCTTCCACCTGGAGTCATTAACGTCCAGAACAGCTGGTGATTCCAGTGTCCGCCGCCGTTGTTGCGAACGGTTGTGCGTATCGCCTCAGGTACCTCGTCGAGCTTGGAGAGGAGTTGGTCGAGGGGCTTGGCGGCTAGATCCGCATGATCCTTGAGTGCATTATTGAGGTTCGTTACATAGGTCGCATGATGCTTGCCATGGTGAATCTCCATGGTGCGCGCGTCGATAGTCGGCTCCAAGGCGTCCGAAGGATAGGGCAGGGGCTTCAGTTCAAAAGTCATAAAATTACCTATATCAAAAATAACACGTTCTTCTCATATCCCTGTTAGTAATGGGAGCGCAATATGAACCGGCTCAGGGGGCAGAGTGCCCCAAGCTACACTTTCTCACGGTGGGTAGGCTTTGACTTGCTGTACTAAGCTCCCCGCTCCGCACTACGGCGAGCGCCGAGAGCTCTTTTGCGGTCCTCTGCGGTCGGTATTTTGAAGCCTTGGTTGTCGAATTCCGGTGAGTAGTATTTGCGGATCTCGAGCGGGATTGAGCAGAGGTCGTCGGTCACTTTGAAAAGCTGTAAGTCGTCGGTCTCAATGGCTCCCTGCGCGGCTAAGGTATCCTTAAACCAGTTCACAAGACCCTGCCAGTAGCTGGAGTTTACGAGGTATACTGGAAAAGGCCGGATTTTCTGGGTTTGTATCAAGGTGAGAACTTCTAGAAGTTCGTCCATGGTTCCAAAACCGCCGGGGAATACGACGAATGCCACGCTGTACTTGATCAAGATGAGTTTACGCGTGTGAAAGTACTCGTACTGGAGAGCATGGGTCTGAAACTTGTTTGGAAGCTGCTCCTGAGGGAGCCCGATGTTGGCACCGACGCTGATACCGCCTGCTTCATAGGCACCGCGATTCGCAGCCTCCATAATCCCTGAGCCTCCGCCAGTAATCACACCGTAGCCCTGTTCGGCCAGCATCTTTCCCAACTCTTGTGCCTGCGTGTAGTACCGGTCGGTTATCGGAGTCCGTGCGCTACCGAACACCGTGACGAGAGCAGGGAGCGTTTTCAGTCGGTCAAATCCTATCGCCAATTCGCCGAGCATACGGAACATCTGCCAGGAGTCTTGAGTCAATCGATTGATCTCGAAAAGCTTTTCGTCAGATGTTTTCATGCGGACCTCTGTCAATAGTGTAGCGATGAAGCATACAGAACGATATCCGATGAGTTGTGCGAAGGAAAGGCGAAGAGAGTCAGGAGAAACGCGACAATGCGCCACTTTGGAAGCGTTCACCGGTCTCCGGAGGTATCAACGCCGGACGCTTGTCACGCCACGCGGAGCAAGCGCTCTGAGAAGCGAGCTAGCTCATCTTCCGAGAAGTTCGGCATCCCTCCCTGTTTCGTCGCATTCAGAGCGCCCATAAAATTCCCGAATCTACAGCACTCTTCGAGAGCGGCTCCGTGTAGATACTTGTAGGCAAAGCCGGCTGAGAACGCGTCGCCTGCTCCAATGGTGTCGACAACATCGACTTTCGCTGCAGGAACGCTCATCTGTTTTCCCGTCGCTTCGATAGCATATACACCCTCACAGCCAAGAGTTACGAGCACCGTGGTAACTCCGTAGTCGGCCATGATGCGGAGAGCCAGCTCTTTGGGCGAGTTGGTGTCCAGCTCGAGAAGTTCGTTGATCATGCCAGTCTCTGCGAGATTGAGCTTCAGTATGTCCGCCCGCGCCAGGGATTCGGAGACCGTTTCAGCAGAGTAGCAGCTCGCGCGCAAATTGATATCCAAAAAGCTCGTTGCACACGGAGCCGCATCAAGTATGGAGTAGATGGTATTGCGAGCTCGAGCGTCTCGCTGCGCTAGTGTCCCAAAGCAGATGAAGATGCTCCTGCTGGCGGCCTCAATCAGATTCGCTGAGAGTTCCATAAAATCGTATGCCACGTCGGGCACAATGAAGAAAGACGGATCTCCCGATGACGAGAGAGTAACTTTGACGGTTCCCGTTGAACGATTCGGATCGCGTTGAATGAGGGAAGTATCGAAGTTCTTGGCTGAGAGGGAGTGTAGTATCTCCGTGCCTAATGTATCACTGCCGACACGCGATACCATCTGCGCCAGCACTCCTAGCTGACTAAGAGCGTGGCAGAAGTTTGCCGGAGCTCCTCCAAGCAGTCTTTGATGTGGTAAGAGATCCCACAGAACCTCTCCTAAAGCGAGAACAGTGCCTGAAGGTGCGTGGTCCATAAGTGATCTCCTCCGCGATAAGGCGTTTCGTCACTGTATCTTTATATCCTCGTCTCCTTCATTAAACGAATGTTTTTTGGCATCGCCACGCGGAGCAGACTAGAGATAAGGGATGCGCTCGTTGCGTTTGATAGGCTGAGGTTGTGTTAGCTCTTTGCGATCTTACCGTTGCTTTCGCTATTAGTTGTTCTTTGTCGCTAATGGGTTTAAGAATCCGCTGAGAAATCAGATATCGGAGCCACTACCTACCGTGAAAACTTTTATCGCTCATCTTCTCTTACTGTTTCTATTCTGCAGCTGTGCGGGCTCCGCGAAAGCCGTTCCAACAGACTTCCAAGACTGGACCCAGGTTACGGCTCACGTGAGCCTCGATGAGGCGAAGAGATATCAGGTCTACTTCGAGGCGCAGCCTCGGGTAGGAGACAATTGGCAGCGTATGGAGCGTCTGCTGATACGGCCTGCTGTGGTGTACAACGTGACGGCAAATCTCGGACTGTATCTGGGGTATGCTTGGACGCCCTTGTTCATCGATAGTCAATATCATCGTGACTACCGCGATGAGAATCGCATCTGGCAGCAGCTTTTGTACAAACACTCGTTCCTAGATATGCAGTGGCAACATCGTCTGCGCCAGGAGCAGCGCTTTATCGAGCGCGCAGATGGCGTTTCGAACCGCTTTCGATATCTGCTCCGTGGAAGCCATGCACTCTCAGAGAGCGGGACATTCGGTCTTACGGGATACAATGAGATCTTCGTCACCTTTAATTCAATCGACGGAGGTCCTTGGTCCGGATACGATCGTGATCGTGTATTCATAGGTCCGTATTGGACCGTGAATAATGCCCGTTACGAAGTAGGGTATCTTGGTGAGCATGCCAAGAGATTCGGTCCTGATGAGCGTTACATCAGTGCGCTGATGATCTCTGCAAATTTCAATTTTTAGGAGAAGCGAGTTTTGCACCCGCGTTGCTCGCATCTCTTCAATCTTCGAGAGATCCCAGACGGAACATCTTTAAATGCACCGCTGATGCGAGCGAGTTATTTATGTGCCTTGAATGAATCTACCTGTTGCTTGGTACCCAGGACTCCCAAGATATCTCTCGGAGCTATCAAGAAGTCCGGCGCAGGAGTCGGTAGAAACTGACCATCTCGAAAAATAGCCACCACTGAGACCCCGAATCTCTCGCGGAGATTGGATGTCTCCAGGGTCACACCTATCAGAGCTGAGTCCGGCTTAACCTCGAACCACAAAAACTCGAGAAGCCGGGTAGCTCGGAGCAGCCACAGCTCGGAGCCTTTATCCCCTTTGGGCTCGTATCGCTCCGCACGAAGTTGCCCAAGGAGAGGTATAATTTGACTCTCGTCGACCCGTAACGCCAGCAGCGATTGGCGCACCATCTCTAGGCCAACCTCAAGTTGCGGTTGGACCACCTCATCTACCCGTAGCAACGAGAGATTCTTCGTCTCTTCGACGTCTTCGACGCGAACCACGATCGGTACATCGCTTCGGATAGAGCGGATCTCTTGAACAATGGTGGGGAGGATGCGATCGTTCTTGGTCGTTACTACCACGAGGTTTGCATCCTGAATCCCTGCCGCTTCGAGGATCGTCCCCCGGCTTGCATCTCCGAACATTACGTTAGCCTTACGGTCGCGTATCTGCATCGCGACTTTATGGTCTGATTCGATTACTACGTACGGACGTTCGAGTGTTGCAAGAACGCGGGCAACATATTGCCCAACAAGACCTCCACCGATAATGATTACATGTTTCGATAGAGTGTGGGGTGCCTCCGAGTCGAACGGAGATCCGAGGGGCTTGCGAGCTACGATGGAGGCTAAGCGGTCCCCAAGCCAGAAAAGCCCGGGAGTCAAGGTCATCGTCACCACTGTAACTGCTATCATGAGCGAAAACGTGTTGTGCGACAGGGTGCCGGATGAGGCACCCTCCTTGAGAAGCACAAATGCGAACTCACCTATTTGCGAAAGCCCAAGCGCAGAAACGATTGCAGTCGGCGCATCGTATCGAAAGATCCGTACGGCTCCTCCCACGATGAGCGTCTTGCATACGAGCACTGACGCAACGAGCAGTATGATGATTCCGAAGTTTTCCAGGAAGAATTGCGGATCGAAGAGCATTCCCACCGAAACAAAGAAGATGAGCGCAAAGAGATCTCGAAGAGTGGATACATCGCTCATGGCTTGATAGTTGAAGTCCGTTTCGCTCAGGAGCATCCCTGCCACGAAAGCCCCAAGCGCAAACGATAGCCCTAGCTCATGTGACAAGATGCCCGCTCCGAAGGCAGCGGCAAGAGTGGAAAGGAAGAGGAGTTCCCGCGAGCCGATTGCTGCAATAAAACCGAAAACTCGCGGAAATAGGCGTGTCCCTGCGAAGTACATCAATATGAGGAAAACGAAAGACTTTACGGCGGCGAGCGCAATGGCGTTGAAATTAATAACGTCGCCCGCGAGTTGAGGTAGGAGCAGCATCAAGGGCACAACAGCCAGATCCTGTGTAATCAGGATACCGAGCATGACCCGACCCACAGGAGAATCTATCGCGTCGCGAGCCGAGAGAGTTTTCAGAACTACCATCGTGCTCGAAAGCGCAATTGCCCCTCCGATCCAGGGAGCATCGGAGTAGGAAAGCCCAAGCGAGATAGCTATGCCGTAACCGACTCCTAAGCAGAGTGCGATCTGGAGTGGCGCCGCCAAGAGCGTCACACGAGCGAGTCGCTTCAGCTCGCGGAACGAAAACTCAAGTCCCAGGGTGAACAGGAGCAGTGCAACACCGATCTCAGCGAGTCTCTCAATCTCTTGAACGTTGTCCACAGTAACCCCTGCAGTGTGGGGTCCTACAAGGATACCTGCAAATATGTATCCCAAAATGAGCGGTTGTCGCAGGATGTGTGCTGCAAGGCCGCCAATAAGTGCAGCGATGACAATTGCAATGATGTCGGCGGCGATACCCATGGATGTTTGGGGGAGGTATTCGTTATCTGTTTCGGCTCACATCAGATTTTATCGGTAGGAGCTTCTCGGCTCAATATTGGAAATCAATCACCCGAAGCCCTAAAGGCTCAAAAGTTGTTTGACCAACTGGCGAACTCCGGGAGCCCAAAGTACGCTGGCCGTGCACACGAACTTCCGACACGACTAATTGTTGATATTTGAAGTAGAGGTTTTATGGAGCGGTCTACATATGTCGTATTCGGTTTATTCGCATCAGTTTGGTGCGTTACTGGCTCAGTTAACCTCCCCCTCCCGAGTGCTCCTGTGCTCGGCTGAGGCACCTGCACACCGAACGCGAGGTTAAGTTGAGTTCGTAGCTTCGAGGGGGTCTCAAACTGAATAGTGCTCCACCCAAAGCCACGTGCTGCCTCGACATAGTCGCTCTGATCGTCAATAAACAAAATTGCCTCTGGCGGCACCCCTAGAGATAAAGTGACGTTTTCAAAAAACTCACGCTGGGGTTTCATGGCACCGAGTTCGCACGAGATGAAAAGGTCATGAAAGAGTTCGGCAAACCCCATATGTGTTCGCATGTACAGCGCTCGTCGCGCTTCCTGATTAGTCGCAACGCCGACTCGCACGCCTTGCGCTGTATTTTTCGGAATCATTATCAAGGCCTTTTGATTTAAGTGAGTGAAAGCTATAGTGTTTATACCTAAGCAGTAATGAAGAAGAAAGATAGAAATCTCAAAGTCATTGATCTGTTCGCCGGAGCGGGTGGAATGACCTTGGGCTTTGCCATGGCTGGATTCGATTCGGTCATTGCTGTTGAGAAGGAACCCGACTTTGCGAAGACATACGCCGAGAATTTCGGATCGCACATCCTTGTAGGCGACATCGCCGACATAATTGCAAACGGTCAATTGAACCAAAAGGCGGATGTTGTCATCGGCGGCCCACCTTGTCAGGGTTTCTCGAATCTCACCGGAAATCGATCCAACGATCCTCGTCGAGCACTTTGGCGCTACTTCATGGACGTTGTTGAGTCGAGCGAGTGCAAAGCATTTGTAATCGAGAATGTGCCCAACTTCGTTACCTCAGAGGAAGGTAAAGCGGCGATTGCTACTGCTCGCAAGCTCGGTTTTCACATTGGAGAAGACAGCATCGGAATCTTGAAAGCCAGTGACTTCGGAGTTCCGCAAAATCGGCGCCGTGCAATCGTAATCGGTTCGCGTGTCGGACCGATCCCTCTTCCTAGTCCAGTGAGAGTCAAGGTCTCTGTACGCGAGGCGCTCAAGGGGATACCTCTGAAGACTCTGCACAAGGAGCTCACATGTTCTCCGGCAAAAGGTTCTGACCTCCACATTGGTAGAAATCCTACTCAGATGTCGCTTCAGCGATATCGTCTTATTCCGCCCGGTGGAAATCGCTTCGATCTTCAGCGTAAGGCTCCGGAACTGACTCCTGGTTGTTGGATACGAAAAACGGAGGGAGGAACTGATTTATTCGGACGATTGGAATGGGATGAGCCAGCACGGTGCACTATTCGTACGGAGTTTTACAAACCTGAAAAGGGTCGCTACTTGCACCCATCTGAGCACCGTCCAATCACGCATTGGGAAGCCGCCCGACTTCAAACTTTTCCTGATGATTTTAAGTGGCACGGAACGAAAGTCCGGATTGCTGTTCAGATCGGAAACGCAGTCCCTCCGCTTTTGGCCAAGGCCATCGCAGAACATGTGAAGATGCATCTCTCGATACCGACGTTAGTATAGTGACATCCATGCCGGACAACGCAGCATGCTGCCCGAAGCTCTTTCATAATGGACCACCTCAATCGGCGTCAGCGCAGTCTCAATATGTCTCGCGTGAGAGGCCGAGACACTTCCCCGGAGAAGAAGGTTAGAAGAATTCTATCGAATTACGTTGGTATCCGATTTATCTGCCCTGAAGGGCACATGCGGCGATCTGTTAGGTGTAGCCTTGAGCTACGTCGAAAATGGCGGAGCCGACCCCTCGACTCGCTTTGCTCGCTCAGGGTAAACCGGGACTCGAACCCCGCAAGGCAAGAAACGCTGCGCTAGCTCGCGTTTCTTGCCGTTCGTTTTAGGTGCCTTTATGCCGTCGCCCCTGCGGGGCTCACGGCTGCGGCACCTCCTCTCGCGTGACCAAGGTCACGCGAGAGCTCGCAGGTTCGAATTACGTGGGATTCGGGATTTGGACCTAAAGGTCCAAATGGCGGAGCCGACCCCTCGACTCGCTTTGCTCGCTCAGGGTAAACCGGGACTCGAACCCCGCAAGGAAAGAAACGCTGCGCTAGCTCGCGTTTCTTGCCGTTCGTTTTAGGTGCCTTTATGCCGTCGCCCCTGCGGGGCTCACGGCTGCGGCACCTCCTCTCGCGTGACCAAGGTCACGCGAGAGCTCGCAGGT
>JBILFA010000113.1:0-11740 GCA_044351795.1 Bdellovibrionota bacterium
GAGCTGAGCGTAGTTTTATCTCTCCGCCCACCTCGAAGAGGCAGGTCCGCGGTCCTTTGTAATCCACACACTCACGCAGGGTACCAGGTCCTGAATCATCCAAACGGGAGACTCGTATGACATTGGTGTGGAACGGGCGGCGATGCCTTCCACTTCCAGCGTAGGTATTGATGCCGAATCCTTCCACATCCGCGATGATGGGAGGAGCATCTTTGTACTGCGAGTCATCGGCGTCTTCCTCCTCCGCCCTCTCTGCTGCTTCAGAAAGCGGCATCTCGTAGCCTGACCAGGCACGCTCTAGGCCTACGAGAATTGAAGTTGCGCCTGTAACGCAGATGACGAGGCCAGTGATCCACCTCATACCTATGTGTTCCCCTAATGTCGTTTAAACAGACCTGCCCGTACGTATCGATGTTGATACGACCCCTCCCGAGTCCTCGAGCACTATGCGGGTTGATGCAGGAACGTCAGTGATCGAGCGCAGGTAGGGGTCATTAATCGGAGATGAGAGTATGACCAAGATCAAGGTTCTTCATTGTATCACGGATCTTTCGCCGGACGGAGCACAACGTACCTTGTTGCGATTGATGGGCTCGCTCGACCCGTCACGGTTCGAGTCGCGGGTAGTGTGCTTGAGGGCAGGCGGCTCACTCGCCGACGCCTTTCAATCAGCTGGATTTTCAGCACTCGAACTCGGAATGTACAGAGGGATTCCAAGCGTGGGTGGTCTCATGAGGTTGCGATCGATTGTTCGAGAGTGGCGGCCGCACCTCGTTCAGGGCTGGATGTACCACGGGAACATCGCCGCACTCATGGCAGCTCGCATGTCGGGCCTCTCAGTGCCGGTATTGTGGAATGTGCGCCGTTGTCTTTACGATATCTCCCGAGATCGTGTGCTAACACGCTGGACTATCCGCACGGGCGCGAGACTTTCTCGCTGGGTCAATCGCATAATCTATTGCGTGGAGTTGGCGGCGCTGCAACATGAGGCGCTCGGTTTCGAACCGAGCCGTCGCATCGTGATTCCGAACGGTTTTGACACCCTGAGGTTCAAGCCGATGGAGAGGAGGCGCGCCGCGTTGCGGCGGGAATTGGGAGTAAGCGACGACGCTCTGCTGGTCGGAGCCGTAGGGCGATATCATCCCCAGAAAGACTTCGAGGGTTTTTTGCGAGGTGCCGCGTTTGCGGTCTGGGGAGGTATAGATGCCCATTTCGTGCTGGTTGGCCGAGGTGTCAGCCCTGACAATCGGAAGCTAGTTTCGTTGGCATCCGAGCTCGGCATATCGAGCCGGATTCATCTTCTTGGTGAGCGTCAGGATATCCCCACCATCATGTCTGGTTTGGATCTTTTTGTGTCCTCTTCTGACAACGAGGGGTTTTCAAACGTATTGGGAGAGGCCATGGCGTGCGGGATTCCGTGTGTTGCGACTGATGTAGGGGCTGCTCGTGAGGTCTTACTCGGGGTAGGGCGGCTGGTTCCTTCAGGAGAGCCCTTTGCATTGGGAGCCGCGATCTCCGAGATGCTTTCCCTTTCCGGTGAGAGGCGTGCCGCAATCGGGGTGCGTGGCCGGATGAGGATTGAAGAGCGGTATTCCTTCGAGCGTATGGTGGACCGGTATGCCACTCTGTACAGCGGTATGATCGAACGCTCGGGAATCTCCCGGACCGATGAGGTGTATAGGGCGGCAGCGTAGTTTGCTATCGTTGTAGAAGGGTACGAATAGGTGTAAAACTTGTTTATTCTTAGGCCTGCTGATTCATGAATATCGGCAGAGTACGTGAGGCGTTTAAGGTATGTGTGGGATCGTAGGTTACGTCGGAAACAATGATGCTTTGCCTATCCTGATAGGAGGCTTGGAGGCACTCGAGTACAGGGGATATGATTCTTCCGGCGTTGCGCTTTCGGTAGAAGGCGATATCGAGATAATTCGCGCGACAGGAAAGCTTGCCGAGTTAAAAGCTGCTCTGGCAAAGAGGCATGGTTTGCCCAAATCCCCGCTCGGGATAGGGCACACCCGCTGGGCAACTCACGGGCGCCCGACCGAGACCAACGCGCATCCTCATTCGGCGGGGCGTGTGAGCCTGATTCACAACGGTATCATAGAGAACTATCTGGAGCTGCGCTCCGCGCTCGAAGGGGAGGGGTGTGTTTTCAGGTCAGAGACTGATACCGAGGTGGCTGCCCACCTTTTGAATAGTTTTCTGGAACAGGGAAAGAGCCCGCTCGAGGCGATGCGCGCTTTGTGTGCCGAAGTTCGCGGAAGCTATGCTTTCCTGGCGATAGATTCTGAGCATCCCGATCGGATACTAGTAGCCAAAAATTCAACTCCGATTATCCTCGGCATCGGAAAGGACGAGAACTTCGTAGCGAGCGATATTCCAGCTTTGCTTGCGCATACCCGTAGCATAGTGATCCTGGAGGACGGTGATCTCGCGGAAGTAAGGGCTGATTCGGTATACGTCGAGAACAAAGGGGCTCTGGTCCAGAGGCGCAATGAGATCGTTTCCTGGGATCCGATCACGGCGCAAAAAGGGGGCTTCAAGCACTTCATGCTCAAGGAGATTCACGACCAGGGATCGGTACTAAACGACACCCTGCGTGGGCGCTTCTCCGAAGAGGAGGGCGCCATCATACTGCCCGAATTGGAGCGATTGAGAGAGCGTGCAAAAGAGCTCCGGCGTGTAGTTCTCGTTGCCTGTGGTACCGCGTGGCATGCTTGTCTCGAGGGGAAGTTCTTCATCGAATCCCTCGCCGGGATACCGTGTGAAGTAGACTACGCATCTGAGTTTCGTTATCGATCTCAGATCATCGATAAGAACACCTTGGTCGTCGCGGTGTCGCAGTCCGGTGAAACCCTCGACACGTTAGGAGCGCTCGAATGTGCAGTTGGCAAGGGACTGACCCTGGCGGTGTGCAACGTAGTAGGGGCTTCCATCTGTCGCAAAGCGGACATGGTTCTCTACACCCATGCCGGACCGGAGATTAGCGTGGCCTCCACGAAGGCTTTTTCGACGCAGTTGGTCGCGTTGGAGCTGTTGGCGCTTTACTTGGCGCAGCAACGAGAGACGGTTCCAGTCGACGAGCGACGTAGGCTGTTACATGACCTTTTGCAGTTGCCGCACGCTGTATCGAGCGCACTCAAAGTAAACTCTGACGTCGTATCAGCAGCGAAAAAGCTGTGTGGCGCGCGTGATTTTCTCTTTCTTGGACGAGGCACCTGCTATCCGATCGCGTTGGAAGGAGCGCTCAAGCTCAAAGAGATCTCCTACATTCACGCCGAGGGGTATCCGGCAGGCGAGATGAAACACGGGCCGATCGCTCTCATCGACGAGCATATGCCGGTGGTTGTGATCCTTCAGAGAGAGAAGCTGTTCTTCGACAAGACGCTCTCTAATCTCAAAGAGGTAGAGGCGCGTGGGGCGCGTGTCTTGGTGATCACTGATGCCCCCGAGGATCGGGCGCTGGGAGTTACTGCCGAGGCTGTTATACGAGTACCGTATGTGTCGGCGGAGCTCAGTCCTTTGTTGCTCAATATCCCTCTACAGCTTCTTGCGTATCATGTCGCAGTGATGAACGGCACCGATGTGGATCTCCCCAGAAATCTGGCCAAGAGTGTGACTGTCGAGTAGGAGAGAGCCCCATGCTCGAGCCTTGGGAGCTTTCCCTCGAAGCGTAGAAGCGCTACTCCTCACTGCGTCGGAGGCGTTCAAAACCGGAGGTCACTCAAGCGTGAGAGCACGTACGCGTGTGAGGGGTGAGCTAACCCATCACAAGCACACCCGATTTTAACGGATTGCTTCAAGTCACTTAAAATATACAAAAAAATTAACCGGTTATGCATTTTTCCCGATTGACGGTAAGGGCTAACCTTATCTAGGATGGTGGGAGGAAGTGGGAAAAAGTGGCATTATGTCCCACTGACATGCTTGGTTCGGTTGTAGTGGTTGTTTGTGCGGTTGTGGTTCTCCTAAACGTCGGCGGGTGCGGAGATGATCGACAGGCCTGAAAAGGAACAACTGGGTGAAAAGGAGCATTTCACCCAGTTGGGTCGAGATTCGAGGCGCCCGCCGTACGTCTCTTTTCGCGGAAACTGCGTTCACAGCGTCGACGACAAAGGACGGGTGAGTTTGCCGAGTGAGTTTCGTAAGGTTCTTACTGATCGGGATCAGAAGGCGGTTGTGATTACCAACTTCATTTCGGAGGGAGCTCGGTGTGTCGAGGGCTTTGCACTCGATGCATGGGAAGATTTCGAGGGTCGTCTACGAGAGAAGAGTCGTTTCAGCAGCAAGCTTCAAAGGCTTGAAAATTTCTACTTGAGCCGAGCATCCGAGTGCGGAATCGACGGCAACGGCCGCATTCTCATACCTTCATATCTTCGGAGCTATGCCAATCTCGAGAAGGATGCAGTTTTCACGGCGTCTATTCATGGATTTCGTATTTGGGACAAGCGCGTGTGGGATACGATCTTCGAGGCCTCTGAGCAGGCACTTTTAGCGAACGCCGATCTCTTTGCAGATGTGGATCTATGAGCGATCTGGAACAAGAAGTTCACCACGTTCCTGTTATGCTTGAGGCTAGCATCGAGGTTTTGCGAGCGTCCGAGGGCGGAAAGTTTCTTGATTGCACTTTTGGCGGCGGTGGTCACTCACGCGGATTACTCGAGGCGAGCCCTGACGCTTGCGTGGTAGCGCTCGACCGGGACGGTCGCGCGATAGAGCGAGGGTGTCGTTGGGGGGCCGGCTACGGGGAGCGCCTCGAATTGATTCATGCTCCGTTTTCTCGGGCAGAGGCGGCTGTATCGTTTCGAGGATTTAACGGAATTCTTGCCGACCTCGGTATGTCAACCGACCAGTTGCGCGAGGGGCGGGGGTTCTCCTTTGCTGATGCCGCAACCCTCGATATGCGGATGGACGAAGGGTCCGGAATGACCGCCGCGGATTTTATCAATCACGCGTCAGAGCAGGAGATATATGTGGCTTTGGCGGAAGGAGGGGTCGGCGCACATGCGCGTGGGATAGCACGAACTATTTTCAACGAGCGCCCCTTCGAGAGCGCGCAGCAGTTGGCCGAGGTCGTAAGGATGTCGCAGCTCGGAAAGCGCTCCGTGTCAAAGACTCATCCTGCAACGGTTGTCTTTCAAGCACTTCGCATGAAGGTCAATCGAGAGAGAGAGGAGATTGACGCGCTGTTGGATGCTGCCCCAAGTCTCGTGAGAAGCGGTGGTCGCTTGGCAGTGATCACCTTCCATTCCGTTGAGGACAAGCTTGTTACCAATCGCATGCGCAGTTGGGAGTCTGCAGGAAGCTATCCTGCGTCTTGGCGCGGCCCACGGACGGAGAAGAGGATTGGTCATGTGGTAAATCGCAAACCGATCGTGCCGAGCGAAGACGAGATCGCACGCAATCCCGCTTCGCGTAGTGCTCGCCTTCGTGTGTTCGAGTTCGAAAAAGATTTTTGAAGTGTTCTGTGTAAAAAAAAGCTGAGTCGTTCATTTAGGGTGACGACAGAAAACGAATAAGATTGTAAGAAGACAAAAAGGATTTGGTTATATGGCAGTGTGTTTGCAGTATCAGTCGGTTTATGTGAAGCGCGAATCCACGGCGATCTCTGCTAAGTTGCAGCTTGTAGCCGCGGTGGCATTGTTGGGGGTTTTAGTTGTTCGAGTGTGGTCGAAGCTCGAGGCAACCGATCTCGGATATCAGTTGGCTCGGGAGCGTCAGTTGACGGTGTCTCTCGATATGGAGAAACGTGAACTGGAGCTCCAACGTTCGATCCTCGTGAGGCCTGACTCGTTGGCTAAGACTGCTCGCGAGCGAGTCGGTCTAGCGGACCACAGACCGAATCAAACAATCAAAATATCGTACTAGTGGGAAGGGGCGAGAGCGTATCGCTCTCCTCCGCCCAAGGCATGTAGGGACGGCAGCCTTATGGCGGTGCAGAAGATAGTTGCCCAAGACGAAAGTTCAGAGTCTCAAGGCGCGTGTGTTTCCATTCGCAAAGCCAGCGTGGGACAGGCTCGTAGTAGCTCTCTCATAGGGACTGATTTCGCGGCCTCACGCCGGACGGCAGTAGCGAGTGTGAGCCTGGTGCAGGAACGTCCTATGCGACTGCGCATGCTCGGGATGCTTTCGTTGGTTTGGGTGGCAGGACTGATTTGGAGGTTGTACAGCCTTCAGATATCCGATTTCGAAACGTGGCAAGATTGGGCGCTTCGTCAGCACGTCTCTGAGCTGCAAATAGCCTCGGAACGCGGCCCCGTCTTGGACCGAAACGGGAAGTTCCTGGCTGTTTCGGTGCCGGCAGAGTCGGTGTACGTTCGCCCCAAACAAGTAGCAGACAAAGATAGAGCCGCGCGGGAGCTTGCGCGATTGCTCGATATGAAGCTTTCCGATGTCACGGCGCGGCTCAAGAGCAAGCAGCCTTTCGTCTGGATCAAGCGTCAAATCCCTCGTTTCCAAGCCGAGAACCTAGCAACTCTTTCGCTGCCGGGCGTGGGGACGGTGCTCGAGTCAAGGCGTTTCTACCCTTACAACCAGGCTTCGAGTGCTCTAATCGGGAAAGTAGGTATCGATGGGGCGGGGCTCTCCGGTATCGAGAGCCTTTTCGAGGGGCGCTTACACGTTGATCATGTCAAAACGCGTGTGACGCGTGACGCCTATGGTAAGATTACCCAGTTCGTAAGTGACGAGAGCGAGACTCCATTTTCGCTTCCCAAAGGCAATCCGTTACGCATGACGATCGACGCAGATCTTCAGATCGTGATGGACGAGGAGCTCGAGCAGGGGCGTAAGGCTGCAAATGCCAAGCGAGCTATGGCGGTGATGATTGATTCTGACACTGGAGAGATAGTGGCTCTCAGTCAGTCGCCAAGTTACAATTTCAATACCCCAACGTCTAATTCGAAGAACGAACTGCGAAACCTTCTCGTAGAGGCCGTATTTGAGCCCGGGTCGGTTATGAAGCCGATAGTCGCAGCGGCGGCTATAGACGCAGGGGTAGTTACGCCCAGGGATATTATCGATTGCGAGAACGGGCGTTTCCCGTTCTCTACTCATACGATCAAGGATGTTCATCCCTCCGGTGTGATATCGTTTCGAGATGTAGTGGTTCGCTCCTCGAATATCGGAATGACCAAGGTCGGTATCCGCATGGGTAGCGAGCGTCTGTATTCGTACCTTCGCAAGTTCGGCTTCGGACAGTCCACCAAGCTGGGGCTTGCCGGAGAGTCGGGCGGAATCCTGAGATCGGTAGGAGGCTGGAGTAAGGTTGATGTTGCGACGCACTCTTTCGGTCAAGGGGTAGCGGTGACGCCGCTTCAAGTGGTTCGCGCGGTGGCCGCGATAGCAAATGGCGGAATGCTCCCGCAGCTTTCGGTCGTCATGGATGATTACGGTATTCCTAAAGGAGAGCGCATCATCTCTGAGAAGGCTTCAGAGCTGGCGCGAGATATGATGTACGGCGTCGTCGAAGACGAGCACGGTACCGGCGGAAAAGCCAAGATTGAAGGGCTCCGCGTGGGTGGCAAGACTGGGACAGCACAAAAGGCGGCTGAGCGAGGAAGGGGATATCAAGCCGGTGCTTACGTGGCATCCTTCGTCGGATTTGCAGATGGAACGCCGATGGGGGTCCATCGAAATCTGACTGCAATGGTGATTATGGATGAACCGCACGGGAAGAGTATTTACGGCGGTACTCTGGCTGCACCGGTATTCCAAAGGGTCATGGAACGCTCCTTCAAGTTTCTGGCAACGCGGTACGAGCTTGGAGGCGGTAGGGACCGTTCCCCGTTCATCCGACCCGAAACAGAAGTTAAGGTTAAGGACGACGACTTGGTTCAGGCCTCCTTCGTCCGCTAATCTTTAACAGGCTGCGGGAAAATGCTCTTCTCGCTACGAAGCCATTTTTCCGCAGCCTGTTAAGGAGGCATTAACGTGCCAAAACAATGGAGTATTTGAGGGGGTATCAATATTCCGGTCCCCGGTATACATTTGTACATGGCTCACGTCACTATCGAACATCCCCTCGATTGGGGTTATCATTATCAGCTGATATTCGTTTACACGCCGGGCACCCGCCACTTCGCGGGCAGGATTATCGGTCCGGTGCGCACTACAGGTCGAGTCGAGTATCACCTCGCGACACTTATCAGTTTGGATGTGGCCGGTGAGAAACTCAAATTTACTCGTCGAAAGGAGTCTAATCCGGCACTCGCAATCCAGCTCCCGCCGAGTGCGAGTGCAGTCTTTCACATAGAGATACGCCTTGGTGGTTCCGATGTTCACGAGGGCGAGTTGTTCGGTCGTTATCGAGTGACGGCTCGTGGTGTGGAGTATGCCGAGGTTTTTCAGAAGCTCACGGTGTTCGAAACCCGGATGCTGGCGAATGAGAAGCTTCATCGCTGGCTACCGTATCCGCGGCAGAAGCTGAAACCTCCGCTCCTGAGAACAGATCTCCACACACACAGCTCAGGACAGGTGTCGGCTAAGGGGTTGATGGAGATCGCCTTGCGTAATCAGGTGCCGTATCCGACGCGTCTTCTGGACGAGCTCGGAATCCCCTACTCGCAGGGGGATGTGCGTGTTACCAAGCGCTATTTTTATGCTCCGACTGATGGTCAAGACATCGGCCGTATCCCGGCGGAAGAGGAAGCAGTGCCACTTCAGACGCTCGCGACGGCGAGTCGTAAGATTCTCTCTGCTGCGATGTCTGTTCCGCCTGACCGGCAGGTCACCTTCGGCGATCTCGAGGTATCGGTGTATCGTTTCAGGACCCCGATCACCAAATCGCCAGCGATAGCGCGCGATCTGTTGCGAAAGTATGCCGAAGAGTACGCACGACAAGGGGTGCGCTATGCAGAGATAACGGCGACCTCCAGTGGCCTGTTGTTACCGGAGTACATCAAGATGCTCCACGATGATCTCCCGCGCATCGAAGAGGAGACAGGCGTCAAGCTGCGCTTTTTGGCAGGATTGCCGAGAAACCTTCCGGACGAGATATTGGCGCGCGAGGTGGAGAAGCTGACGCTCATGGGAGCGAGCCCATACCTCGTAGGGGTGGACTTCGTAGGGTTTGAGGATAATAAAATCGGTAATCTCGAAACTCATATCCGCGCTATTGCGGAGTGGGCGAGAGAGCATGATCCTGACTTCACGCTTCGTATTCATGCCGGAGAAAACCGCAAAAACCTCAGTAACGTGCGTGAGTCGCTCCGCTTGGCACAAAAGTACCGCATGAGGGTTCGCATCGGTCACGCCGCTCACGGGCTCGATGATGAGGCACTCGAGATCGCCGAAGCCTTAGCTCGCGATCACCTGGTAATTATCGAGTTCAACCCCGATTCCAATCTCGCGCTCAATAATATCGACACTGCAGAGGAGCTCGAGATGGTGAAGTGTCTCAACCGCGACATCCCGTTCGTGGTGTGCTCGGATGCAGGCGGGCTGTTTCAGACGGACATCTGGCAACTCGACGATACAGCGTCGTTCGCGGGGCTCAAGGAGCACCACATCGATACTATCGTTCAACACGAAAACGCGCATATGCGGCGAGAGGCCGCGCGCTTCTCTCGCAAACTGGCGAACCTTCCGAAAAATTACATCGCCCAGATAGGCAAGCAGCTTGCCGAGCTTCCTCAGCTTTCGATCCCGGGACCGCGCTCGGATGAGGCCTCCACTCGTGCTTTCGAACAACACCTTGTCTCGCATGGTATCGAGTTCTCTGCCGAGAGTATCAAAAATGCGACCGAGGGTAAGAAGCCGCTGCTCATCCTTGGCGCGTCAGGCGAGCGCTGGTGGAACCGAATTTCCGAAAGCCAACAGGCGATAATAACGGAGGTCTTAAAGGGTTTGGTGTCGGTTATGAATCCTGGTACCGGTTTTCTCATGATAGGTCGCCCGAAAGACGCCGGTATCACGACAGTGCTCTCGTCTGCCGTGATCGCGCACAACAAGGATGCGGGAGCATCGGAGAGGATTTCGCTTGTCAGCGCGACAGTGCAAGCCGATCAGACGACCCAGTCCTTTACCCCGGGTCTTACGCACGTTCTGCCCCTGAGTGGTAGCCTTTTTACAGTACCCCATCAACTCGTCGATTACGTTACAGCTCATCAAGGGATGGTAGTTTTTATCGGAGGTGGAACCTTCGTGCGGGATGCTGTGCTGGTGGCTCGGGAGAGAGGTGTATGTTTTGCCCTCATGAACGGGCCGGAAGGTGCGTCAACGGACAAGTGTGTAATGTTCAATTCGTCACGCCAATTCTCTGATTTTAATGGACTGCTCGATATTATCCGTGCCAACAAGCCGGATATGCTCTTCTGAACCACCAATACAGAGGAATCCTCAACTTACCGTTGCCGGAGCTTCGAGCGGCAGCGCATCGGGAGAAAGCGCCCTTTTCGTAAGAGTAACAGGCAGCGCTGCGATTGTACCGCGGAGAGTCAGGGCTAAAACCTCCTCGGCGATGCGTTCTATGTCGTCCTCATTGAGCTGCTGGTGGATAGGAAGCTCGAGAATAGTTCTACGCCAGTTAGCCGTTTGCGCCGTAATATTGTTCGGGCATGCAGGATGCGGCTGACTCCACAAATTCACGCTTCCGATTCCGCGCGCAGCAAGATCCGCGCGGAATCGAATCTTGTCCTCTACCACAATAGGATAGAAAAGCGGACACGCGCCCGCGGCAAGCGCGTCGAAGGTGAAAACACTCAGATGACGCAGCTTCGAGTGGAGAAGCTCGAAGTTTGCACGGCGCTGAGCGATGACGAACTGAGGATTCGCTAATTTCATCAAGCGCGGCACGATGCTCGACGCCCCGTATTGAAGGGAATCGGAGTCGAGCGTTATTGTTCCGGAAACTACCGTGGTATCAGCTACTCCTTTACGGATTTCAGAGCTCATCGTCCACATTCGATCAAGCAACCCGTTTGCAGAGGCACCACGTATGTGTTGCGCTAGCAGGTCCGCAGTTTGAAGTACTGTGGAGAATAGCGGAGGAACTCTAAGATCCGTAGGTGTGTGGCTCCTTTTGGTGACCAAGTACCCGCCGTGCGGCAGTGGTACCGATTTATACACGGAGAAGAGCGATATATCTCCACGAGACCCGAGCCACGTATCACCATCCTTACTGAAAAGGCTCAGGGCGCAGTCCTCAATCAAAGCGATGCCCTTCTGTTTGCAGAAGGCTTCGAGTGGTTTCAGTGATTGCGGCAATCCGAAATAGTGAATGATATAGAGAGCAGACACATCATCTGTGTAGTTTTTGTCGACATCGGTAAGATCGACCATGAAGTTTTCGTCGACTGCGTAAAAACGGAGCTTGAAGCCAGCGGCGAGCAGGGTGTCCACCTCAGTTCCTTGGAAGTATGATGGTACGAGAACCGCACTGCCAGGGCGTAATCCGATCTGCTTCAGACCCGCAAACAGCGCAACACGACCGCTGAAAGTCCAGGCACCGTACGGTTCGTTGAATGGGAAGACCTGAGTCCATCGAGTCTGCCCCCGTCTTAAACAATCAGCCGGCGGAAGAGTGAAGTACGCGGATAGGAATCGATGTTTTGTCATAAGCACCTTGCACGTAAAGAAGTACTTGCTAAATGCCTTGGACTAAATGACTCGGGTCATAGTTAAACCCTGCGCGAGTGATTTTTTTAAAATCACTCGCAATAGCAGGGCGAGCGCAATCTTGGCCGGGCCCATTTGCGCCGTAAAAGACAAAAAACACTCGGGCCGCAGCGCGGGTCTATCT
>JBILFA010000217.1:0-3284 GCA_044351795.1 Bdellovibrionota bacterium
AGATGAAGATTCAGGTGGGCGATGGTCACGATTGCGGGCAGATGGCAAAGGGCCAGAATCCAGTTCCCTAGGAAAGGGTAGAGGATTCGGCCCGCCTCGCTAGTAAGTCTGCCCAGGCTTGATCCGTAGGTTCGGGAAGAAGACCCTTTCTATAAAAGAACTGCGCCCAGTGGTCACGATGCCCCCGGCAAATAACATCTTCTGGTCTGCCTTCCCAAGCCGGGGCATGGCAATACTGATTACCACTATCGGGATTAAGAGCAAGCTCCCCCCTTAACCAATCAGGTATTTCAAGCCCCTGGCCATCTGTGCGCCAAGGGCAAGTAGGACATTGAACTTTGACTACTCGGTTAGGGTCATGAAGCCGAGGTGACCCCACAACGCTAAGCCGAGCAGCTTCTAAATCCTCAAGCGTTTTTCTTGGCACGAATACCCTCCATAATTTTGTCGTGTCGGCGGCGGCGAATATCTGACCGAAGCTGAGAGATTGTGCTACGAGATAGCCCATGCTTCTCGCGCAACCGATCAATCACATTCAAGTCATCCTCAATCCAATGCCGCCAGTTGGGCAAATGGTTCAATTCGCTTCGATGCCTAACCGTGGACAGATCATAGATCAAGGGAGTCCCGGATTCATTCAGACCAAAACCAATTTCCTGATCCAGGTAGGCCCACCCTAGACGATGGAGCCGATGAATGGTTTCCTCCAAATAATAAGCCTGGTCAGACGTAAGCTCATGTTCGGCTACAGGCTGAAGGTAAGGCATGGTGACCGCAATCTTCTGACCAACATTGTCAATTCGCAGGATAGGCGCAATGCGGCCCTGCATCTTAGGCTCGGTCAACAGGGCTTTGTTAATGTTCACCTCCTTAACACCCTGGGCAAAACTCTCAGACACCGTCAAGTAGGCATGAGTGTTCTGCCAGATGTAGGGGATAATGCTGCTGAGTTTGACGACCTGATCGCCAAAGCGGTAGCCATTCCAGCTATTGCCTCGACCTAGATGAATAGCTTGTCCGGTGATTACTGCTTCAATCGCCACAGGTAGCCAACTGACTTCAACCTGTGATGTAGTTCTCAAATAATAGTGAAGGGGTTTGGCAGGGTTAATGTCGTGTTGAAAATGCTGCCATTGACCTAGCGAAAGCCGGATACAGGGATAGTTAAGTTCGCCCCAGTCCATCCCACCTTCCAGAGGGGTTTGGTATTTGACGGTGAACAAACCGCACACATCCTCTTTTTTGGCTTGCCAAGCTGTGAACTTAACGGGAGTCCCGTTCATGTTCATCTCAAATTCGTCGTACAGATTAGCCATGGTCACTCCAATAGACTATTTTTCCCTTGGCCCATCCCCCGAAGGGAATGCCCAGATACGCCCTGGGCTGGCGGGCTGTTTTCAGCCGGGAGTCACGATAACCACCTCCTTGAAAAATCCAAGGCAGTCTGAGGTAGGAACTTCTGGGCGTTCCCTTGAGAGTTAGCCTCAGCCAGCGCCCCCGCCTATCAACATAATAAAGGTTCTTTGATCAATGGTCAAGTTTCCCGACTTCGTTTCCCCAAGTCACCCAACCATTTTTACCAGTAACCCGGCTGAACAGTTCTATCCGGGGCACATCTCCCATAAGCTGCACCAGGCGATCTCTCACCTCGTCGGGCTTCTGGCTATGCTCTCTGATAGGGGCTTCTATAAATTGACGAACGCTGGCCGAGGCCCGCTTAGGTTTGCCGCAAACGGCTATCAGGCAATCCTCAGTATTGGCGCGAGTCCAGTTGCCCATCCCAAAATGGGACTTGCCATTCTTAGCCGTAACCTTATGCCAGGTGAAGCCTTTCATGGTCTTCAGTTCAAACCCCCAAGCCTTAACCAGGTCGAGGGCTTCCTTGGGTTGGGGGCCGACCCACCACATTGCCAATAAGCAATCAGGGGCGGCAATGCTGGCCACGGGTATTTGAGCCAGGTCATCTACTCCCAAGGTGGGATACTTAAATGATGCCCCCCGTTTACCAGCCGCCGCTTTATCCCGGTAGCTCCAGGGGGGATCGGCGTAGATAAGTTGAAATGGGCCAAGAGGTAGGTTCAAAATTCTAAGTCACTCCCAAACATACAAGGACGATCAGGCAAAGACAATTCGATGTCAGTCAATTGGTCTTCAAGCAATTTAGCTTTATCCCGATTGACATAATCCAAAAGATTCAACTTGATAAACTGCTGGTGCCGAGGAAAGTAAAACACCAAATCTTTCCAACCGCTATAGCTGTGAAGCTTACTATCACAGTCCAACAAAAAGTAAGCGATCTGTTGTTTGAGTTTGTCAACGCTCAAAGGCCGAGGCTTAAGCGTAGTGTGAAGGCTCCACACTTCAGGGCCAAAAGTAAGTTGTACGTCTGCACCACCCACAGCCTTAGCCAAAGCAGGAGATACGTTAAACTCAGGGTCATGAATAGGGCGATCCATACTAGGGAACTGCGCTGTAAGCTGAGCAACGTCTTCATAAAGAGCTTTGTTAGGGCCAGAGAACTCAGCAGCATTCAGGGAATAAAACCCTGCAATTTTCTGAGCCGTCTGAAATGTACAAGACCGTAACCAGTCTTCAGTAAGAGCAGCACACACCGCTTGAACTACAACGTCAGAATGTTTGAAAATCGGAGTTGTGTCTTTAAGATTCCGACCTACTAAGGTCTTATAAAAAAGATCCTTGTGATAGGTCAGGATGTAAGCGTAGATAACGGCCTTACCCGTCAAGGCAAAATTAAACATTTTGGGATATTCCCGTAGTTTAATAATTTGCTTTGAGTAGCAGACAGCGTTAATCTGGGTAACAGCGCTTTCGATCTTTTGCTGATCGATAGCGTCGTTGATCACTTCCCAGACGATGGAATTGGTTTGTTGATGGCGAGTAAGAGACATGATTCGTCACTCCTAAGAAATTACAGTGTACCATCTTTGATCAAAACATGAACATTCTTGTGGTGGATTTCCAATGGAACGCTGGCTTTAACGGTGGGTACACCTCCATGATGGAGCTTTGCCGCGCATGGCCCGAAGGGCACACGCTAAAGATCCTGGGCAAATACTTCAAGCCGGATGCCCCTTGTGGGGAAGCGTTGACCAGCTTCGACAGCTTGGCCAGTACTTGTCAGTGGATAACCGAGGGTGGTTGGATTCCTGATGTGATCTGGCTCACAGGAATCCAAGGACTGAAGCTCGGTGACGAGCTATCCCAAACCCTAGACCCAGGGCGCAAGATCCCCTTAGTGGCCAATATCCGAATCCTCAAAAGAA
>JBILFA010000203.1:0-3261 GCA_044351795.1 Bdellovibrionota bacterium
CATCTCAAAAGTCTCTTCGTCGCGAGGGCGGCGAGATAGGGAGCGAGACAAGGAAGACGAACAAACAAACCGGAGATGTATCCTCTGGGATACATTGAGGATTTTTTTGTGAAGGCTGACGCCGTCGCAGCCCCTATATCGCCGCCCGCAGCAGAAGGGACTTTTGAGATGGGTTCTAGTGCTGCGTCCAAAAAGTTCGTTCAGCTTGACGGAGTTCATCGCATCTGTCGAAGAATTATATCAGCCGCAACGATCGAGAAGAGCGACGAACCCTCCACCAAGATAGTGTCGTTGCGGCCACGTTCTCAAATACCCCTCTGAGGTAAGCAACTCTGACATGCTATGCACGATCGGAGTGACGACAAAATCGGAATTGGTAGACAAAAACTTCTCTATAATCCCCTCGTTCTCCTCATGAGAGGTGGTGCAGGTACTGTATACCAACCTCCCTCCCTTTTTAACGAGCTGTGCCGCGTGCTGAAGAAGCTCGAGCTGCAGCGCACATAACGGCGCTATCGTATCGTGCGCGCGGTTCCATCTGAGATCGGAGCGTCGCCCCACCACCCCCAATCCCGAACAAGGTGCATCAACGAGTATGAAATCAGCCGCCTGGTGACGCCCAAGAGTTCGGCCATCTGTACATACATAGTCGACATTCGTTATACCAAGACGGCGACAGTTATCCCTGACGAGGTCTAGTCTTTTCTCCGACGGATCAACGGCAAGGATCGTGCCTTCATTGCGGTTCAATATTGCTAGATGTGTTGTCTTCCCACCCGGAGCAGCACAGAGATCGATGATAACTTCATAAGGACCCGCGAATGAAACCTCACTCACTAGACAAGCTCCCTCATCTTGCACCGTGAACAATCCCTCTTGAAACGATCTGAGCTTATGAAGCTGAATTTTACCTTTTCGTTCCATAACCTGAAGAGCATCCTTAGCGAACCTTCCAGGTTTCGCAATTACGCCCTCTTCGGCTAACAGTCTTATCAACTCCTCTTTTGATACCTTCAGTCGATTGACCCGAATGTAAAGCGGCCACTCCTCATTATTTATTTTGCACAGCGCTATCGTTTCTTCCGTGCCAATCTGACCTATCCACTGCTCTACAATCCAGAGCGGATGGCTGAATGCTTTGGAGATCTCGTCAGCGTTCTTCGGAGAGACTTCTACCTTCGGCTCGCTCTCCTCACGCAGGTATCTTCGCAAAATCGCATTCACGAGGCGAGCCAGCGGCGCAGAAGAGAAGCGCTTTGCCAGCTCCACCGCCGAATCCACCACGACTGCTCTCTCTACTCTTTCAAGATATCTCAGCTGGTATATGCCCATACGGAGAACTATTTGAATGCGGGGAGGAAGTGATTGCAGGCCTTTCGGCAGTCGCTCGTTGAGCTGACCATCTATCTCAGAGCGGTGCTCGAGCACTCCTTTTACGATTTTTTCCGCGAGGGCGCGCTCGCGAGGATCTATTTCTTGCCGATGATGAAGTGTGGTGAAGAGGTGGCTTGCATAGGCCCCTTCTTTCTCGACGGCGTACAATAGCGACAACGCAATGTCACGTGCTGAGGTGTCTCTCTTTCCTTTCATTGTGACTCACGGTATCGGCAGTAGAGCTGCCGTAGCACGGTTACTCCCATCCATTACGATCAAGATAAAAATCCACTATCCCAAACTGTCTCTTGATGCTTTCTATCTGAAGTTTTGTCTCCTCTGCGACCGACCTATTTCCCATATACCGGCCGGTTATCATTACGTTCTTAGTGGTGTGTTCGGACGATACGAACTCAAAAACCTTCGTTTTATATCCGTGCACTTGGAGAAACAGAGCACGCAGGCCGTCTGTGAGGGACTCTGCAATTCGTTCCTCCAAAATACCATGTCTGAACACCGGTCGAAGCTCCAGGGGAAGTTTCATATGTTTACGAACATACTTGTGGCAGCAGGGAGCAACCATCACCACCTTAGCCCCGACTCGAACTGAGAATAGAAGTGCATCGTCGGTCGCTGTGTCGCAGGCATGAAGAGCTATCACCAGGTCGACACTTTCGGCCGCAAAAGAGGCAATGGCACCAGTCGTAAAATGCAGATCTGTGTACTCGCATTCCTCCGCCAGTTGATTACTTGCGGCAACAAGCTCTTCGCGTAACTCGACCCCAGTGACAGTGCATCGAATTCCAAGCTTCCGTGTCAGGTAGTCGTAAACCGCGAATGTGAGATAACTCTTTCCGGAACCAAAATCTACGATGCGCGGCGCATACTTGCCCTGTCTCCACGACTCGGGAATGATCGAATCAATGATTTCAATAAACTTATTTATCTGCCGGTACTTGCTTGCGCCGGTAGGACGAAGATTGTTTTTTTCATCAGCTATACCCATCTTTTTGAGAAATGGGGCAGATAACGGAACGAGATAGTTTTTCTCACGATTGTGATCTACAGCCGACTGCTGCTTGAGTGTTGGGCGCGAGGAACGAATTTTCACATTCGCATCACCTAAATACTCAATCATGTGATCCGCAGCTGTGGTAAACAACGTCGCCGATCGAAATGTACCACCGAGTAACACGCGGGTTTGCTCGAGCGCCTCACCAAAGGGGAAGTTCTTGGTAATGTCCTTGGTAGTATGGTGAAATACAAACGAAAGGGCCGGAGAGCCTTTGATAGTAGCTACTCGAGCCCGTACGTTGATAAGATCCTCTGGACCTGTGCTCTTTTGTAGAGATAGGCGAAGAAAACTCCCATCATCTAGGGCCTCTCTACAACGAGTCAAAAACTGCTCTTTGACCTCTATCGACCTGGCCACATGCCCCCATTGTCACTTATCCGGCACTTATATATCCCGGGCTGGGGATGGTAACAAATTAAACCTCAGGAAGGCCAGTTAAGCAGTGTTCTAATATTTTGTAGAGTCCGCGACTCGTGGCAGAGTTGTTGGAATCACATTCAGACTCAATTTGATGGATCTCAGGTTGAGTAAGAGTTGGGCGCCGTTCTGCTTTAGGAACCCGTGACTCGAACTGCCTCGGTATCTCGGAGGAAAGTGGTGGGCGCTGCAGGGATCGAACCTACGACATTCAGCTTGTAAGGCTGACGCTCTACCAACTGAGCTAAGCGCCCGCAAGAACTCTAGCTACCATTCAGCATCGCGGGGTCGCTGAATGTCGTTATCGTGTTAATGCTCGCTAGCTCGCATTAACCTTTTATTACGTGGCTATTGCCACGTTTCGCTACGCTCAACCTGGCTAAGCCACGTCATTC
>JBILFA010000204.1:0-3233 GCA_044351795.1 Bdellovibrionota bacterium
ATCAACACCCGAACATGACATTTACAGGGATCGGAAACTAGCACTCGGTACTTGAGTGCAATTTCCGAGGTCGTCAGCTCCGTTGATACTGCTAGCAGCGCCGACAACATCTAGCAAGTCATCATCAAGGAATACAAAAATGAAGTCGCTGATCGCATAATGTTTAGGGCTGAGCAACGGCCCACTTACTGGTCCTCCCACTGACTGACCCACGGCACTTCTATAACCGACAGTTCATTGCTTATGTGACCCTCCGAGGTGTCGCTGACGGTGTTCGCACTATGGTGAATCGCAGCAATTCTGTAGGTTTAGAGGTGCGGTACACTAGGGAGGACTGCTCCTGCCTCTGCTCCAACTATTCGAAATGGGTTGTTTTAGAAGTACACTGCTCGAGGGGACCTGCCGTCGTGCCAGATCGAGATTTCTCCTTCATCCTGAAACAGCGGGGAATGTTTTCGTATTCCGGGCGCTCGGGTTCCGAAATCCGTGGAGATTCTCATTTGATCGACTCACCGGACGACTCTTCGTCGGAGATGTCGGGCAGAACTCGCGAGAAGAGATCGACATCGTAGAGCGGGGTAAAAACTACGGATGGAACATCTTCGAAGGAACATCGTGCTTCAAGCCTCCATGCAACGCCTCGGAGTTTACACCTCCGATAGCGGAATACTCTCGAGACGAAGGGGTGAGCGTTACAGGGGGCTTCGTATACCGCGGCAAAAAGATCCCTGAGCTGGTCGGACGGTACATATTCGGCGATTACGGCTCTGGCACCATCTGGTCTCTCATAGAAAAGAACGGCTCGTGGAAACGCGACGTGCTTTTCAAGACCAATCGGCACATCACATCTTTTGGCGAGGATGCTGAGGGTGAGCTGTATGTAGTGACCTTCGAAGGTGAGATTGCGAAGATTACGGTCAAGCAATGATTTGTACCAAAAAGCTGCTTGAGGGCACGACGTGAACAACTCCGTCGCCTCTGACCCTCGCGCAGGGCCGCATGCATTTCAGCAGTTAGCACCGCTGCTCAACAAAATCTCGCGTCAGCGTGGTTTTGCCTCGCTTCCTTAGGTACACTTCTCCTTGCTGAAGAACGGTACAGTGAGTTGTATGCGGCTATCCTTCGCTGTAAGAGGAAGCGAGCGCAAAGCTGTCGAAAAAGGTTTGGCTAAGGCGACCCCTTTCGAGCCTTCCTCTGTGGGTATCCCGAATTGAGCGAATGACTGTTCGGTATCGGGAGAGGAGAGATCGTCGAATGTTTCGAGTGATGCCGCTCCGGAGAGGAAGAATTGGGCGAAATAGGTCTTTGGTACGACTGACTTTGGAGCATGGAATGGCTCTGTTGGGCCGGTGTACCCGGGCAGCAAACCCCGCGAGTCGACTTTGTAGGGGCCGATAATCTCTTCGAAGGTCAAAAGCTTGTGCTTCGAACACGGAACTCGCCCAGCTTGTTCCTCGTTGACTGAGCACAGAAATACCCCATAGAGGCGGGGTTGCGACGAGCCTGGAAGCTTCACCTCGTAGGTTCCGAGGTTGTCGCTTGCAGTCTTTTGTTCGAGCGGGCGTCCGTAATAAGTCTCTTCCGAGGCTGCTCCCAAGGCCTCTACGGTTAGTTGAAGCCTGAGATCTCCGCCAGCGTATTTCATATCGAGCAGGATAGCCTCCAGGTCGCCGACCATACAGCGTGCCTGAACAGCTAGATCGAATCGCACAACTCGTTCCTTCGCGGTGTCGGTGAACGCCACTAACTGTTTCAGCGCACTTGAAGGTTCGGCACGGCATGCGGGTATAGGGGTTGAGAGCATCACGAGAAGATAGGCGTAGCCAAGTGATTTAAGGTACCGAATCATAGAACCTAGTTCCCTTTATTTTTCATCCTCTTTGCACTGAGTGCTCGCTGGGCTGTTAGATCACCGACGAGGATCCCGTCTGCAACGAGCAATCCGTCGTGCTCACTTCCGAATCGTTCAAGGATGAAGTTGATCACCGTCAGTTCCGGTGTCGCTGGTTCATGAGCTATCTCCTCGATCGTATGTGATTGGCCATGCGCATCCTCCACAATGTCCCCAACAACAAGTTCGAGCGCCTGTTTAACCCCCGCGTTTGTAACAACCGGATGCTCTGTGGATAGTCTGACCGACATCGTTCCAGCCTTTACGACCACGATGTCTTTCTTCTCGGGACCCTGAATTATCTGATTTACCCGCACACTTCGCTTGAGCTTCGGATTCCAGAGATGGTCTCCTACCGAAACGTCCTCCACCTTCTTAGATCTCTGGCCATCATCCACAAGCACACTTACACCGGGAGGGAAACATCCGAAAAAATCTCGGTGCTCACTGCACAGGAAGCAGGCATCCGGGTTCCAACCTTCTATTATGAATATTACCCGCAGAAAGGCCTCTATCTGAGCCCGAGATTCATTCGCCCTGCCAAATGCGTATCCACCACCGAGCATCCAAACCAGATTAGTATCCTTTACGACCTGAGCAGCGTTTGAATTTCTTATGCAGGTTATATTCTTACCGACAAAAGTATCCGTGTCAGCCCTGTATGCCAGCTGATCCATATAGGCCTTTTGTGCAGGATCAGTAGTATCGGCCGGAGTTTTTCCCTCGCAGCTGTCCGCGCGGGGGGTTGGAGTCGCCGTGGCAGTTCGTGTTGCAGTAGCTGTCCGAGTAGGCGTAGGCGTTGCTGTTCGGGTAGGCGTAGCTGTCCGCGTTGATGTCGAGGTCGCAGTTCGAGTGGGCGTAGCCGTACGAGTGGGCGTAGCCGTACGCGTTGGTGTTGAGGTCGCAGTTCGAGTGGGCGTAGCTGTCCGCGTTGGTGTTGGGGTCGAAGTTCGAGTAGGCGTAGCGGTTCGGGTCGGTGTCGGACTCTTTATGGGTACAACCGTTGCGATTGGCCGATGTGCTTGATAGGCTTCAGGGCTGCCGGCCGTTGGTTTAGCCTGTGCCAAATTTGCGACAAGAGCACAAAAGATGCTCGCGGAGGTCAGCGCCACTATTGCTGCCACTCCAAGAGGCGCTCTGCTGCGTCCCATACACCAATCTCCGCCCTAGAATGCAGTTAACAGCAACCCGACTCCGCCAGGAGCCATGTCCAGCATCAACACCCGAACATGACATTTACAGGGATCGGAAACTAGCACTCGGTACTTGAGTGCAATTTCCGAGGTCGTCAGCTCCGTTGATACTGCTAGCAGCGCCGACAACATCTAGCAAGTCATCATCA
>JBILFA010000205.1:0-3214 GCA_044351795.1 Bdellovibrionota bacterium
GAGGAGCTGTTCGTCGGGCAGTCTCAGCGCTTCGAGTGGGACGGGGAGCTGGCGCAGGCTTTCCGTTCAAGCCCGCCTTGAGGGCATCTGCAATCTCTTTCGCGAGCTTGGTGTTAGGCACCCCGCTGGATGCAGCCGTTACCGGCGGCTTTTCCCCTCGCTTCGCCATCATCTGAGTCATCGCCTTATGAAGGTCATCGTACAACTCCCGGGCCTGCTCGCGTGTTAATTTTTTCTCTGCCATATCGTCATCCGTGAACTACAACTCTACGCCTTCGATTGCGCTCTTCTGCCTGATCTCTGAACCGCAAACTCGTCAAGCTGGCTACCTTCTTCCTTGAGCGCCTGCTCAACATACTCTTCACGACGCCTCTCTTTGAGCTTCTCGAGCGCTTGCGTCTCCTTACTGGCTTCGATGTACCGTTCTCGAGCTTCCTCAGCAGCCTGCTCCGCGGCCGCGACCCGGAGCTGCTGTTGCTCAATATCCTCTTTCAATCGGACTGAGTATTCTCCCACCAGTAGCAGTTCACTAGCAGAATATGTGCCACCCTCCTCGACCTTAGAGCGGAGGAATTCTTGGTCTAAGTCCCCCAAAATCCGTCGCTCTCGATCGAGTTCAAAATTTCGTTGGCCAAGTTCTTGACGCCGCTCGTCACGAAACCGGTCCCTAATCTCCAAAACTCTCTGTAATCGGAAGTTGAAGCGCTTCATGTGTGTATGATGTCGGCCATCATCTGCCAGCTATCCTGGAGCGAGGTCGGCTCATCGGAGCTCTGTTTGAGGAATTGATTCACAGCATCGATCTTCTGGACGGCTCGGTCGACTCGCGCATTCTGTCCCGGTTTATAGGCTCCGATTGTGATCAAGTCTTCAGCATCCTGATACGACGCGATAACCTCCCGGATTTGTGCTGCAAGCTGCATCCCCTCCCTTGGTATGATATCGGACATGACACGAGATATGCTCTGCAGGACGTCGATAGCTGGAAAGTGCCCGCGGCCCGCGAGTTTGCGGCTCAAGACCACGTGCCCATCCAAGATACCTCGCACCGTATCAGCTACGGGCTCGTTCATGTCGTCACCCTCCACGAGCACCGTATACAGCCCGGTAATACTCCCCTCACCTTCACAAGTTCCAGCGCGTTCGAGCAGCTTAGGAAGCATGGCGAAGACCGAAGGCGTATAACCTCGAGTGCTTGGAGGCTCTCCAACTGCCAGCCCCACTTCACGCTGCGCCATCGCCAAACGCGTTATTGAGTCCAGCATCAAGACAACCTTCTTTCCTCGATCACGGAAGAATTCGGCTATCGAGGTAGCCATGAAGGCTGCTCGGATACGGAGAAGTGCGGACTGGTTTCCGGTCGCCACCACAACTACCGAACGTGCGAGCCCCTCCGGGCCGAGATCCCGCTCGATGAACTCACGAACTTCCCTTCCTCGCTCCCCGATGAGCCCGATTACGTTGATGTCACTCGATGAATGCTTGGCAATCATGCCGAGCAGGGTTGATTTACCGACTCCCGAGCCAGCCATAATCGCCACACGTTGCCCCTGTCCAACGGTGAGCAGTCCGTTCATTGCTCTGACGCCGAGATCGAAGCAATCGCTGATCCGAGTACGCGAGATCGGGTTTGGCGGGTCACGATACAGCGGCACCATCTCCTCCATGAGCGGCATAGGCATTCCATCGATCGGATTGCCCAGGGCGTCTATGACCCGTCCGAGAAGATTCTCTGATACAAACACGTCTGAACGATTCTCTCCCGCAGTGATCGTCGAACCCGGAGCGACGCCGTGAATCTCGCCAAACGGCATGAGTAATACACGATCCGTTTTGAACCCGACGACCTGCGCGGGAATAGCGTTCGGTCCGTTAGTGACCATGACCTGCGATCCGACCGAGACAAATGGCCCCGAACCCTCGATAATCAAGCCTGTTACGTCCGTGACGACGCCACGCACCTCGAAATTACTCGCGACACGTACCGCCGCATGCGCTCTCTCGAATACTCCGTCCATTACCTACCGAACCTTGACAACCTGATCCCTGATACGCTCCCACGCCTTGTCGATCTGATAGTCGACAACGCCCCCGGCCATCTCCACGACGCACCCCGATTTTATCGAGTCATCCGCTTCGAATTGCCATCCCCCGTCGAACTCCTTGAACTGCTTAGACAGGTTCAAAAGATTGAGAAACTCCAGGTCTTGTGCACTGACCTTGATACTCTTGATCTTAGCGCCTCCCGCAAGAGCGATTCCTTCCTTGATGATACTGATAATATACTCAGGATTCACATCGACGATAGTTCCTACCAACTTGTTCGATATCTCCAGCGCCAGATTGAGCCCCTGCTGTTCGAGCAAGACGAGACTCTCGTTGAGCTGTGCGCCGATATCGTCGAGCACACCGATATAGCGCTCCTCGAGTTGTCTACTCCGCTCTTCGGCTTCAGCGATAGCAATCGCCTTTCCCTCTTCGAGTGCCTGCGAGCGAACCTCCTCCAACTGTTGTGCGTGTTCGACAAGACGAATCTGGATCCGGCGTTCGACCTCGTTGACGATATCTTCTTCGGTCAACTTTCGTGTCGGTGAATAGACCGATCCAGCCCCTACACCATGCCGGCGAGCACCGGTACCCCCAACCTGTCCACCGAAATCCGAAAACATCGGATCGAGCGTGAATTCGTCGTCGCTGAGCGTACGAAACTCCATCGGCACGAATGAATTATTGTTCTCAAATTTCCCCACCGTCGGCCAACCCGTGTCGGCGTACTGTGTGGGTTTGTAGGTCTCTACGGTGAGTGCCGGGCCGTGTTGCGTCTCCTCGGAGTTCTCGCTCATCGCTCAGTCCTCTCCTTACAGTCTACCATCGTTGAGCCAGTAACGGATAAGAAGTGCCGCCTGTTGCGGGTTATCCTTGACCAGGCGGGAATTCTCGGCCATCAACTCACCGAGCTGTTCCAGGTCAACGGAAGGCTCGAAAGCAGGGATGTTCGCCTTCGAGCGCTCGGTATCCAGCTCTGCCTCGAGCTCTTGGATTCCGGTCGGAAGCAGACGCGCCAAATCGACCTCGGCCTCGGTCGGCGTAATCAGGAACTTCACCATCGGCCTCAGCAGGAAAAAGAAGAAGAGAAATACGCACAAATAAGGGATCGCCAAGGAAGCGTATCGGAAATACTGGCTCTCTTTGTATGCCTGGTCGAGCTGCGAAG
>JBILFA010000226.1:0-3204 GCA_044351795.1 Bdellovibrionota bacterium
CGGCGCATAGGCAGTGCATATGTCACCGTTGAATGGACCGCTCCTAGTAGCACAGGTGGCTCAGCAATTACAGACTATGTCATACAGTCCTGTAACAGCGCTGGTACATCTTGTGTCACATTCAATGACGGTGTATCAACTAATCTGTATGCCAAAGTAACCGGGCTCACGAATGGCACCACCTACCGCTTCAAAGTCGCAGCCAAGAACAGTACGGGGACGTCGGCGTATTCTGCGTTGACGAGCGCAATTGCACCACGTCCACCACTCCAAAATGGCAGTTTCGAAGTGGATGCTGTTGATTCAACAACAATCACCGGTTGGGATTTAGTGAGTGATAATTTAGGTACAATTCGGACGCCACCCAGCGGTGATGACCCTGCCGGTGTAGATGGTTCTAATTACATCGATCTCGGCGTAACCTCATTGGGCGGGTGTGTCAGTCAAGATACTACTGACTACGCTGGGATTTGGACTCGCGATGCCAGCAAATACGGTGCACCAGCAGCCAAACCAACATTCGGCACATCTCCACTCGCAGCGTATCCAGCGAACTGGCCATCAAATGACCAAGATGAGTTCGCAACCACCACTCCCTACACGGTAGGTGCATTGAGTGTTGGACAAGGATGGCTCAACAACCGCGGAGGCACAGATTCACAATACGGAAACGGGAGTGGTGTCGCAAACACATACTCTTCAGTCGCAAAAACCGTCAGCACCGTTGGTTCGGTTGGTCCCAGCGATGGTACCAAATCATTGATGTTACAACTAGGGAACTTTTGGCGTGACAAAAAGTACCACGTCCTGCACGGTCCAGCAGTCGTCAGTGATATGTTTAGTGCCTCAGCCGGGCAGGTAATCACCCTCGACTGGTACTCCGCTGCTGGAGCAGACGACTTTGCCGTGCTCGGCTATCTGTTAGATACCGCCACCTGCACGCAGTACGAAGTTGTTGACCAGAGTGGTACATTCACCAAATCAGACAATGGTTCGGGGTCATACGTGAACGCCTGGCAAAACTCAACGGTCACCGTTCCTGCCACCAAATCAACATATCGCTTCGTCTTTATCAACGGCACGTTTGATCGCACCGGTGGAGCCTGGTCAGGCGCATCTTTTTGGCTTGACAAGATTGCCGTTGCAAATCCCCAAGAGATTCCATTCGGTCCAGTACCTGATAAGTATGTCGGCGACGGTACGTTCACCGTACCCGAATTTGCTGATTCAGGTCTGACCGTCTCCTATACGTCGTCTACGACTTCGGTTTGTACGGTTACTGGCAAAACGGTCACTCTGCTGAGCGCAGGTACCTGTACATTGGTCGCACGTCAGTCAGGGGGTGAGTTAAACGATGAAACATATATCGCAGCGACGCCAGTGACGCAGTCATTTAATGTCATCGCCGGGAGTCGCCCTACCGCCACCCTCACGAATAGCCCAGTTCCGACCGCGACAAATACTGCTACGGCCACACCAACATTCACACCCACGCCCCATCCATTTGCCATCAAGGACGTTGCTGTCGGCGCCTCGTTCACGTTGGCCGTACTGAACAACGGCACCATGGCCACCTGGGGCTTTAACCGCGAGGGTCAAGCCAGTCTGCCACGCTGGATGAGGACTAAACTCGTCGATCAGGTTGAGGTTGGCTCCAACTATGCCATGGTCCTCGGCACTGATGGGCGTGTCTATGGCTGGGGCGCCAATGATTTTGGCCAGATGCGCATCCCAACCGCAGCCACCAGCGGTGTCCGCGAGATCTCGGCCAGCCTTGGCCACATCATGGCCATCAAAACCAACGGTGACCTAGTCATTTGGGGGCGCAACGACTTCAAACAACGTGAGGCACCACTCGCTGCACTCAAGGGGCTTACAACCGTCGGTGCCGGTCACTCGCATTCACTCGCTGTCAAAAACGGCAGAGTCATCGCCTGGGGGCGCAACACGTGGGGCCAAACCAACGTGCCAAGCACACTCACCAACGTCATCGCTGTCGCCGGTGGATTCGACCACTCAATGGCCTTACGGAGCAACGGCACCATCGTCTGTTGGGGTCGCAATCACGAAGGGCAATGCAGAATTCCTGCTGGTCTCAAGGATGTCGTTAAAATCAGTGCCGGTGTCAGCTATTCGATGGCGCTCACTCGTGACGGTAAACTCTTTGCCTGGGGTCGTAACGACTATGGCCAAGCCAAAGTACCAACTGACCTGAGTCCAGTTGGGGCTATGTCAGCCGGCTATGTCAACTCCGTCGTCGGCATGCGTGACGCCAATGTCCGTGCATTCGGCAATGCCATGCATGGCTCACTGGTCTCACGTACACCAACGGTTGTCCCGTAATCGGCCCCCCCCCCCTCGCACGTACTGCTTACGTGCGAGGGGTTTTCTTTTACGCACAAGCACAAACAGCGTATAATATCTACATACAAACTCATTTTGGGCATATTCATGTCATCTGCATATTTGCGCAACCCAGCCATCGTAGCACTCGGAGTTATGGCATTCATTAATATGATCTGGGGTGCGGCTTTTCCAATTACCAAGCCCGCACTTGCCGATATGCCGCCCATCTCATTCGCTTTTTGGCGTTTCACGCTGGCACTTGCAGTTTTGCTCCCGTTGTCATTCCGGCAGGTGTGGGAGCTCCTGCGTGGTCCCGAACGTAATCAGATGATTATCATGGGATTGCTTGGGTTTTGTATTACCCAAATCACCCAAGTCTATTCGCTGGTACTGAGCCCTGCCACACATATTGCACTGATGTCTACCACAACACCACTGTGGGTGGCGATTATCGCCAGTATCACGCTGAATGAGCCATTTACCTGGCGCATGCGCATCGGCACACTCGTCGCTTTAGTCGGAGTCGGCATCGTACTCAACCCAAGTGACGGTGTCCAATTCGATTGGTCTGTATGGGCCGGATATGCCATATACCTTGTCAGCGCAGTTGGCTGGGCGTCGTATAATGTCATGGGGCGCTCGCTGATGCAACGCATCACGCCGCTCCCAGCAACTGCCGCCGCAGCCCTTGTCGGTGTCATTTGTTTATTGCCGTTTGCCATCGGTGAATATCTGAGTGGCCAACAAACATATATCACCACCACATCAGTGTTTGGCGTCGTCTACACCGCGTTGTTTGTCACTGTTATCGGCTACCTGGCGCTCTTCTGGGCCCTCGGCAAGAGTAGTTCAAGCAAC